>NZ_JAUBQW010000076.1:0-30303 GCF_036701485.1 Microcoleus sp. Pol11C3
ATTTTCCACATAATTGACTATTTTTTGTCTTAAGTCTAGACTGTAAGCCATTTTTTTCTAATTAACTATTTTTATCGATTTTATCATGATCTTACCTCTGTCTCACATTTATTTGAAATGACTATAATGTCTGGGATTGTCACTTATTGTCACCCCTGATTGAGAATACTATAGCAGCCCATTAGGTTATAGAAAACTCAAAACCCGCCTAGAAAGCGGGTTTTGGGATGGACACAACTGGACTCGAACCAGTGACCCCTACGATGTCAACGTAGTGCTCTAACCAACTGAGCTATGCGTCCTCACGAATTCCTAATTTAGCACGGCCTTCGATCGCCTGTCAAGCATAAATATGAGATTTTTTAAGCGGGCACTCTTGACATCGCCCCTAATGCCCAATCCCTCGCCAAATCTTCACAGTTCGATCGCCCGCACCGCTAGCCAAACTCCCCCCATCAGAACTAAACGCCACCGACAAAACCTCCCCCCCGTGGCCCGTAAGAATTTCCAGCAAACCCCCCGTACCCGCATCCCACAAATAAATCGTGCCATCCCGACTCCCCGTCGCCAAAACCCGAGCATCGGGACTCAACGCCACACACAAAACATCCCCAGAATTGTCCCTCATACTCCGCAACAGCGTCCCTTGCCCCTGTGCATCCACCCGCCACAGCTTCGCCGTACCATCCCGACTCCCCGTCGCCAAAACCGATCCCCCCCCAGCCCCCCCTTGAGAAAGGGGGGAGATAGAAGAAGAAGTCGCAGCAAACACGATCGCCCGCACCCAATCCCCGTGCTCGGCCAGAGTACAAATCGATCGACCATTTTGCCAATCCCACAACTGCACAGTCTTGTCCCGACTGCCACTCGCCAAAAACTCCCCGCCAGCACTAAAAGCCACCGCCTCCACCCCGCCAGCGTGACCAGTCAAAGCCGACATCCGCCTTCCCTTATTCAAATTCCACAACTGCACAGTTTTGTCCCGACTGCCGCTAGCCAAAACCTGACCATCCCGACTAAACGCCACAGCAGAAACCCTGTCAGAATGACCAGCCAAAGCGTACCACCACTTACCCTTATTCAAATCCCAAATATGAATCATTTTGTCCCGGCCGCCACTAGCCAAACTCGCGCCATCAGGACTAAACGCCACACAAGTCACCCAGTCAGAATGACCCGTGAGAGTGTACCACCGCTTACCCGCGTCCAACTTCCACATCTCAATCGTCTTGTCCTCACTGCCGCTAGCTAAAGTCGCGCCATCAGGACTGAAAGCTACCGACGTAACAGCATTAGAATGCCCTACCAGAGTATGAACACACCTCCAAGTAGGCGCGCGTGCGGGTACAACCCGCTGCATCGGCGGCACAGGTATGATTGTGCCTGCAAGCGTTGGCGGCACTGCATTCTGCACCACCGGCGTCCTCTGTGGCACGGGAATTGTAGGCACGGGTAGGGGCGGTGCCCCCGTGCCCGCCCCCGCCGACTGCTGCGGCTGCAAATCTTTCAATACCTCAGCTACAGATTTGTAGCGCCGACTGAGACTCGATTCGATCATTTTGTCGAGGATGCGACTTAATTTCGGATCAATTTGAACCTTCAAAAAGTCTCGCCAAACCCAAACATCTTGATTAATATCAAACAAATCAAAAGGAGATATTTGAGTTAGCAAATAAATGCAAGTTACTCCCAAACTATACAAATCACTGGCATAAACCGCTTGACCTCTAATTTGTTCCGGCGCCACGAATTCGGGAGAACCAATGACTGTACCAGTTTCTCTCAAACCCTCCACAACTTTTGCAGCGCCAAAATCAACTAAAACTAATTCCCCGGTTAATGCTGGGTAAGTATAAATGATGGGAGTTTTAGAAATGCGGCGCCGGATAATGTTGGGGGGTTTAATATCTCGGTGAATTACACTGCGATCGTGCACAAACTGCAATACTGGCAATAAATCCTTCAGCAGACTGAGAATCTGACTTTCGCTGAAAGGCCCAGTCCGCGCCAACTCTTCCTGTAAATTCTGACCTTCTATAAATTCCTGTACCAAATACTGATAGCGTTCCTGCTGAAAGTGCGCCAGCAGTTCGGGAATTTGCGGGTGTTTCCCCAACTCGTCCAGCCGCACCGCTTCTCGGTTGAATAATTCTGCTGCTTTTTCGCTGCTGCTGGTACCTTGCGATAGCGGGAAAAACTGTTTAATTGCACAGCGCGGTTTTGAGGGTTTGTCTTGGTCTATTGCTAAAAAAGTGCGGCCGAAACCGCCGCGCCCGAGGGGTTTGATGGCGCGGTAACGCTCTCTCAGCAACAGTTTTGAGCCGCAATTCAGGCAGAATTGGGTAGTATCGGCATTTTGCGGGTTTTGACAGGCGGGGTTTAGACAGTAACTCATAACTGAACCGAGAAGGAATCAGCAGCATCTCTATATGATACTGAGGCAAAAGGCCGATCGACTCTCGCGTTACAATTATAATCCTGGACGCACGGATGCCCAGAAACCGGGTTTTTAACCAAAATATTTGCTTAAAACTTTCAATCTCGGTTCAAAAACCCGGTTTCTTTGTTCGGGTGCCTAAGTGCTAAATAGAAATTAAATGACTGAAATCCTTACTACAAACTGGTTAGTAGTCATGACTTTAGTCCTCATAATTTAAGATGTCGCTTTCACTTCCAGAGCATACTCTTTAAACCTTTCCAAGTCAGCCATAAGAGTCGATTCAACTACTCGCGCTAGAAATGAATTGTCCATCAATTTTGCCAGCCAGCCGGGAACTCCATAAGCTACCGTCAGTTTGACAATGCTGCTGTTTTTGCGATCGTAAAATCTGATCGCACCCCGATTTGGCAAACCGTCTACCGATTCCCACTGAATTATCTGATTCGGCACTACTTTGAGAATCCGAGAAAGCCAGCTAAATTCTAACCCGCCAGTTGCGAGTTTCCAGCGCGACAATTCCGGGTTGTCTTCGAGAATGCTAACTGATTCGATCCACTTCATCCAGCGCGGCATTTGCTCTAAGTCTGACCAGAGTTGCCACGCTAATTCGATGGGAATTGCTACTTCTACTTGGACGCTGTGTTCTAACCAATCAGTCATGCGATTTTAGATTTTAGATTTTAGATTTTAGATTTTAGATTTCTCATTTGTTGTCAAGTCTCGATCCCCCTAAATCCCCCTTAATAAGCTACGGTGTACACACAAGTCGAGTTGGAAATCAAAGGTCGTCAAAGTCATGGAAATTTATGTTTTTAATCCTTGATTTTCCGTTAACTATTATCAATAAATTACAACTATTGATAACGGACTTGCCGTTCTAAAAACCTTGCCTACTAAGGCTTGTGTCTGAGTAGACAAGGTTTTGAGGAGTTGTGTGTACACGGTAGCTTAATAAGGGGGACTTTGAGAAGAATCTTGTCCCCCCCTTATTAAGGGGGGTTAGGGGGGATCGAATCGAGAAGACTAATGACTAATGGCTGTAAGCTTCGAGAATTGCCTTAGCCGCTTGATGACCTGAAAGTGTCGCTCCTTCCATGCTATCAATGTAGTCTTGCTGAGTGTAACTTCCTGCTAGAAAGAAATTGGCGATCGGCGTTTTTTGAGCAGGGCGGAAAACATCCATTCCCGGTGCTTCGCGATACAAAGATTGAGCGAGCTTAACTACACTGTACCAAGTCATGTTTAATTCCCGCGCTGACGGGAATAAATCCTGAACTTGCTTAAGTACGTGTTGGGCGATCGCCTCATTGCTTTGTTTAATAAACGGATCTCCCGGTGTCAGCACCAACTGCAACAGCGAACCTTGTCCTTCTTGATAATAATCCTTGGGACTTGTCAGTGCCAAATCTGCAAAACAAGAAAAATCGGCATCTGCTGAATATAGCAAATTATCGATTCCTACAGCGTGGCTCAACTGTTTACGCTTGGCTTCGTCTTCCAGTTCCGTTACCCAGCCGTCGAACCGCAATTGTACAGTCGCCACCGGCACCGCATCTAATTTATAAATGTTGTCAAATTCCGACCATTTGCGCCAAGCTGGGGGCAATATTTTCTGAATTCCTGGCACATCTAATGCAAACACATAAGCATCGGCGGTAATAGTTTCTTCCGTTTCGCCGCTAGCTATTGCCAAACCAGTTACGTGAGTTTCTGCACCTTCTTGAAACTGAATTTCTCGAACTCGGCGCCGCGTGTGGATTTTCGTTCCTTTGCTTTCCAAATATTCCACAATTGGTTTGTGCAAATATTCGTTGGGAGAACCGGCTAGCATCCGCATCACAGAGGCTTCAGTTTTCGATGCAAAGAATTGGAAGATTGTCAACATACACCGGGCAGAAATATTTTCAGTGTCGATAAAACCCAGTGCGTAGGCGATCGGATTCCACATTCTTTTGAGCGAGTTTTGGTTGCCACCTTGACTGCGGAACCAGTCAGCAAAGCTAACTTTATCCAAATCGCGGATAGTTTTCATTGCCCCGTCAAAGTCTATCAAACCTCGGACGATCGGGCTAGTTCCCAGGGCGATCGCATTTTGAATTTTGTCTTGTACGGATAGCTGAGATGTCGTGAAAAACGCCTTCAAACCGTGCAAAGGAGCACCCACGGGAAAGCGAAAATCTAAAGAACCTGTTTCGCCGCCTCGATTAATAAAAGTGTGGACGTGTTCTTTGAGGAGCAAATCGTCAAATGCTCCCACTTTTTTCATGAGGGCAAATAAGTTATAATAACAGCCGAAGAAGACGTGCAAACCCATTTCAACGTGATTGCCGTCGGGATCTACCCAACTGCCGACTTTGCCGCCGACAAAGGGGCGGGATTCAAAAATTTCTACTTCGTGGCCAGCATCCACTAAATCGACTGCTGTGGTCATTCCAGCCAGTCCCGCACCTGCGATCGCAACCCGCATTTTACCTATCCTTTACAGTATTTTTACAAATTGTAACAAAATTTAGAATATTAGAAATATTATTAAAGTTCGTAAATGCCGATCGACACTTGTATAGCCCTCTGAATTCTTGCCAAAGACACAGCACTAATTTGACCGTAAGGGCCTTGTTCTAGAAATGTGTGTCGCAAAGCAGAAACGTTTTCACATACAGCTAGAGAATCAGCTTGCAATCCGCCCTCACCTGCAGGAATCAATACACGAGTAGGATTTTCTACTCCTTGCCGGTTACTGGTGAAAGGAACAACAATTACAGAATCGGTCCACTCATTGCGGATATCGGGAGAAACCACAACTACAGGTCTTTTTTTGGTATCTCCTAACTGACGCAAAGCCCTTGAAAGGTAAATCTCACCTTGGTGGGGATAAGTTTTCGCTGTTGAGTTAGAGTCCATCGCTGCTCCATGTTTCTTCTATCTGTTCCTCTACCAAATTAAACCACTCTTTTTCATCCTCAATATCTTCTTGGCTGCGGTTTTGATAAAACTTCCGCAACTTATCTTCTATTTGCTTAGCGTACCAGAGACGGAGAGCTTGTTCGATCGCCTCCGTCCAATTATCAGTAAGCTGGTCTATTTTCTCCGCGAATTCAGCATCAAGGGCGACTAACACTTCTCGCTTTTGAGTAGAATTTGACATAATCATTTTCCTTAATAATTTAAAAACTATGGTGCGCTGCGGCGCACCTTACAAATTACTTTTACCTCTTTCTTCTCAAAACAGTTAACAGTCAACAGTCAACAGTTAACAGTCAACAGTCAACAGTCAACAGTCAACTAACTTCAAAACATCGGCATCAACTGAAGCCGCCCAATTCCCAAGTCTTTAGCAGACACCCAGCGCACCTCCAGCAAAGCGATCATATCCTTAAACTGAGGCTGACCGCGAGAAGCACCCATCAACCCTTTAGCAATAATTAAACCGCACCAACCGTTGGTTGATTTACAGCGGCGATCCCACTTTTTGCGAGCTTCCTGATGCACCGGATCGTCTTCATTAAACTCCCCAAACAAATACAGCTCCCCATTTTTAGTTTGCAAAATACCCAAGTCGTATTGCTCATCCTGAAAAGGATTTTCGCCCGGATTAAAACCAATCCCCTTCACGCCTCCCGCTTCTTTCAAATCCTGAATCATAGTTTTTGCCTTCGGATGAGAAGTTTGAATCATCACCACCGGCAAACCATCTCCGGCGGTATTAATATCAATTTCTGCACCTTGGTGAAACTGCACACTTTCGCGCAGGAACTCTACCGTTTCCCAAGGTACGGCGCCGAGACTCAAGAATGAATTTTGCGGCACCAAATCGTCCCGCAGCAGTGGCTTTTCAAATTCATCATCGTCATCACCGTCATCATCGTCATCATCACCGAGCATCTGTAATAATTCGTCTGACACCTCCGGCATCGTTGAAACTTTAACGGATACCTGTTGAATTTCTCCGTCAGACTGCGGAACTGGGATGCGGTAGCGGCTGCTAAGACTGGGAAAAGTGTCTGATTCCAATTTCCGCCGGCCGTTGCGGAAAAAGCGATGAAATGCTTCGAGAGCAACTAACATCGTGAGGGCTTCTTCTTCGTAAAGAATCGATCGCAATCCTTCTAAAGGATGTAGGTTGCCGAAATTGGGTTCAATTTCCGATGGAGGCAAATCGGCTAAATCAATTTCTTCGTCGTCGTCGTCCTCATCAATATCGGTGGCACTTTCAAAGGTGAGAAACAAACAGTCTTGCCCTAAAAAAGCCTGTTCTAAATCTTCAAAAGATTCATCATTATTGACGACTCGTTCTCGAAACCGCTTCAAGGATTCTAGAGAACGGTAAAGTAAAACTCCGTAATCCATTCTGCCTTGCCCCAATACGGACACGTAGAGGCTGGCGACATCCCACTGATTGATTTCAATAGATATAATTTGGTGTTCGCTCAAAGTCCGCCATGGAGCATCTTGCCAAATTTGAGCAGCTTTTTCCATTAAAACTTCAGCATACTGAGGGGGCAACTCAGGAGGTCTGTTGATCGCGACCTCTTCCATGCCGCGAAATATTTCGTCAATTAAGGGCAATTCCGGCACGTAGTCAATGGAAATGCCTAAATCTTGAAGTACGCCCCGCAGATAAAATTGAATTTCTCGGTTTTTGACTACTATTTTTTGGGGCCGACCTACGGGAGCCGGACTTTGGGGATGTTCCATTGCCCGTAGCAGGGCCCGGACGATCGCCTCTGGGCCGGCATCTGGGCCTACCATGTCCATAGCCCTCACGACGCCTTCAGAACCGTCCACCCAGAGAATGCACTCGCCACCAGCTTCTAGAACGTCATCGTCATCTAGCATCATGTGCGAGTCAGCATTAGATAAGGGTCGGCGATCGCCCTCCCACACGCTGGGAATTTGAGGTAAGTTTTGTAGCCGACGAAGAGTAGTGCGATTCAGCGCTGCCATAGAGTAAGCCCGTTGGGTGAAGCATGGTTGCGGTGCCGGTAGCCGGTCAACCGCTGCTTATCAATCATAAACCCTCAACAGCCGAAGCTCCAGCAGTCCTGTACAATAAGTGAATAAGAGAAACTCTTAGCATTGAATAGTATCAGGAGTTCGGAAAATGACTCAAGCCACTTCACAAAAGCGGGGCATTCAAATGACGGACTCCGCAGTCCGTCAAGTTTTAAGCCTCAGAGAAAAACAAGGCAAAGACCTCTGTTTGCGCGTAGGAGTGCGGCAGGGTGGCTGTTCTGGTATGTCCTACGTGATGGATTTCGCAGACCCTAGCACTGTCAAATCAGACGATGAAGTGTTCGACTACGACGGTTTTCAGGTAGTTTGCGATCGCAAGAGCATTCTTTATCTGTACGGTTTGGTTCTCGACTTCAGCGATGCTATGATCGGGGGCGGCTTTCAGTTTACTAACCCCAACGCAACTCAAACTTGCGGTTGTGGCAGTTCTTTTTCTACATAAATCGGAAAAGAGGGCATGGGGCAGAAAGTTGTTAACTGCCCCATGCCCTTTTTTGTGCAACATCCCAAATCAAAAATCTAAAATCGAATGACCCCTGAAGAATTGTTTAAAGACGGTTTCGATCGCTACCAAGCTGGCGAAGCCCCTGCTAATCTGATTCCCGTGTTTAAAGAAGTGTGCGAGAAAGCTCCCAAAAATGGCAATGCCTGGGCTAGCCTCGCGTGGCTCTACCTCTTGGAAAATAAGCCCGCACCGGCTCAAAAGGCCGCGAAAACCGCCGTTAAATTGAACCCTCATGACCCCCAAGCTCGCATCAACCTAGCAGTGGCGATCCTCGACCTCAAAGAGAAAGGAGTGCGCCCCCACGTAGAAATCGCTCAGCAAATCCTGATGGCTTCCGAAGAGTTGCTGGACGAAGTTAAAAAAAATTTTGAAGAAGGATTAAACAGAAAACCGGACTGGAAAAGTCTCGCCCGCGTTAAACAGTGGCTTTTTGAACCCTAGCCACGCAAACAAGCCGATTTGTGGGCGGGGATCGAGGAAATCGGCTTTGCGGTTTATTACGATGTCGTAATAAATCAATAAATAACTTTATGGAAAACTCAGAAAGTCAGTGCTAGTATTTGAAAACTTAGACGATTCACAAATCCGCTCAGCGGTTTTCAGATTTTACTACGATAATACTAGGAGTTGTAAAAAGCATGAGCACTGACAGCCACGTTAACATCAAACCCGCAACCCGCAACCACAAAGGTTTCTTTATTCAGCCAGCTTCTTACAAGTTGATGAGCATTGATAAGTCCGGTTGGGCATTGATTTGCATGGACAAAGCAGTTTGTCATTATGTAGATCCGGATGATTTGCAATTGCCCAATAAATCAGGAATGTCTGAAGGTTAATTCTGAAGTTTTGAGAGACTTTAAGATGCTTTATTTGAGTAGCTGCCCTCGATTGAGGGCAGCATCTTTTTTTGGTCAGGAAAAACTCCGGCCACGAAGCCGTGTACGGGATTTAAGGGATAGAAGGATAGAAGGAAAAATTACCGATTAAAAATTACCTAATTGTTAGATTTCAAGGCAAAAAGCATCTCCAACTCAGCAGTTGTCGGTTGCGTAGAAGCTGTGGATACGCTAACTCCTCGGAGAGAATTGAGCAATTCAGCGGCGGGCGGCGAAACTAAATTTGGCTGTACTGCGAGCAAATATTGGTTAGCCCAAGACATGGTTTTTTCCATATCTATGTAAAAGTAACCTTGGTTGGCGCGCGGTAAAGAAGTAGCGATCGCCTGAAAACTCGGACTGCTGCTTAACGGCTGGGGCGGTGTCGAAGTAATCACATCGACTAAAGGGCCACCGAAAGCTACAAACACAGAATTTTCATTCAGCCAACCGTGCCCGAATAAAGTGCCTTGCTGCGGTATTTGCCACTCTGTCACCTCTTTGCCTTGAACGGTTCTAGGGGCGACGCTGACTGTAGGATTGCTTTTGGCGATCGCATCGAGTTTTTTCAGGGTTGCTTCTGCAGCAGGGCGATCGCTCGTTTCAAAAATCATCGCCGCCCCCATGCCCAACTGAGACAAAATCCCTTGATTGGAACCGATCGCCCCGATCGCAAATTCTCCGTTCATCCAACCAAAAACATCACGATCCGCATCCAAATCCAACCGTTTAAAACTATCCCTCACCTGCTGAACTCCCCTGTCAACTTCCGGGCTATCTTTTGCCTGGGCGGTTGCTTGCGACCAAATTTTATCGATTCCCTTCCCGCCGACTAAAGCAATAGTTTCTTCCGGGAATCTGGGCAACAATTTCGATGCGAATTGTGGATTTTGCTGAACTAATTTAGGGTCTAACTGAGCAATAGTTTTTACCCTCAATCCCTCACTATCCGCTCCAATTCCGGCTACCAAAGACTTAACTTGTTTGAACTGCGAAAACAGTGTCCAAGGCAACTGAATATCTGCGGGCAAATTAGCTTTCAATTGCTCAATTGCAGCAGGATAGTCAGCAATATAAACAGTTGCGATGGGATTCTTGACACCAGCACTCTCTGCAAAAAACTTAGTTGTGCTCTGCTGCGTAGCGAGGGAGGGTTCTCCTTTAAAAGTATCGATCGCCAATTCCACAGGCTTTTTCAAAGGAGCCATCACTAATTGGTCGTTCAGCAAAGCCACACTGTAGCGCTTGCCAGTTGGCTCTGCAATCTCAAAAATTTTAACTCCTTTATACTCGGTTTCTTGAGTAGTTGCACCGGGCTGAGATTTTAATTTATTAGCAAAATTCCAAGCGCTAATTTTATTTTTGACGCTGACTACAACCAGCAGCTTAGGAGGCTCGGTTTTCGCAGCAGCATCAGGGGGCAGCAAAGCGACCATCACCCCCCCTAACCAAGGCTTTAAGTCCCTGTCAAAGTCGATTTGAGTGCCTGCCAAGCTTTGTTCTTGAAAGGTCTTCAAACCCTGACCCATCAACTTTTGAGCCCCTGGCGTGCCAAATCGCTGCAGCTTTGACAACGCTTGGGGATTGGGGGAGATAAACGCGGCCATCATTGCTTCGTCGGGCACAACTTTGGCGCTGTCTTGAGGGTTGGATACTTGTTGGCTCAAACCCTGGAAGTAAAAGTAGACCGCAGCGCTACCTGCTGCGACGATGGAGGCAGCAATTAGAAGCTTTGATTTTTTTGCAGGCATGGTTTGTGTTCCTCGTGTCCTTTATCAGTTTAATGAAAATACACTTGGCTTGTGGGGAGGCGATCGAGGCTGCTGTTTATTTTTGTATAATTCAAAACAAGTTTGGACGATCGTCTAAACTGCTAGAACTGTGCATTATTGGTAAAAGATGAAAGTAGCGATCGCGGGAGCAACGGGATTTGTAGGTAGCCGGCTGGTGGAGAAGCTGCAAGCTGCGGGACATCAAGTAGTGGTTTTGAGCAGGGATGCGGCGAAGGCTGGCCGAGTTTTTCCGGCTTCAGCTTATCCGAATTTGGAAGTTGTCGCCTACACTCCGGCGTCGTCTGGTGATTGGCAAAAGTCGATCGCCGGCTGCGATGGTGTTGTCAATTTAGCAGGGGTTCCGATTGCCGAGGAAAGGTGGACGGAGGCGCGCCAGCAAGCAATTCTGGACAGTCGCAGACTGACGACGGCAAAATTGGTGGAGGCGATCGTCAATGCTAATCCTAGACCATCTGTGTTTGTTAGCGCATCGGCGATCGGCTATTACGGAACCAGCGAAACCGCTGAATTTGACGAAACGAGCCTCGCGGGAAACGATTTTTTAGCAGCAGTTTGCAAAGACTGGGAAGCAGCAGCCCAACCTGCAAAAAATGCGGGAACGCGGCTAGCAATTTTGCGGCTGGGGATAGTTTTGGGAATGGGAGGCGCGTTGGCAAAAATGCTGCCACCTTTTAAACTATTTGCAGGCGGGCCGATTGGGACAGGAAAACAGTGGTTTTCTTGGGTTCATCGCGAGGATGTGGTTGATTTAATTTTGTACGCTTTGCAAAATTCGCAAGTTGAAGGTGTTTTGAATGCGACAGCACCGAATCCGGTGCGGATGAATGAATTGTGTCAAACTTTAGGGGAAGTTTTGCAGCGGCCTTCTTGGTTGCCGGTGCCAAGTTTTGCTTTAGAAATGCTGTTGGGAGACGGAGCAAAAGTTGTTTTGGAAGGGCAAAAAGTGTTGCCGAAAAAAACTTTAGCTAGTGGTTTTCAATATCAATATCCGACGCTGAAATTAGCACTCGAAGAGATTTTATCGGGAAGTTAGGAACCTACGGAATAGAACCCGCCGAATAGAATTCGGATGCTCTACAAACAAAGTCCGCCTGCGCGCGCACTCAAAAATTCCTCGTTCCCAGGCAGAGCCTGGGAACGAGGGTAACGAGGGTATTTTTTATTAAAATTATCACACGATCGTAATAATGCTGTCAATATAAAAATATTAATACTCATCTACAAACTGCTCGTGAACCCACAGAAATTCGCGGCGTCTGTTCTGCACCCGTACCAAGCCACCAAAGCCAGGATCTTTTGCTTTTAGCAGGGCGTGTAATTCTCGCAAAATCGAGCCTTGGGCGCGGATGGCTGCTTCGCCCTGTTGCCAATCAGGGGCATCACTTTCGGTAGACAAATTAGTCGCTAAATCGCTTCCTTTTAAGGTAGACTCGATGCTTTTTTGTCCGAAATCGAGTTCTTCTTCAATACCTTTGTAGGTGGCTTCATCTAGCATTAGCTTGGTTGCCGAGGCTGCGACAGGTAAGACTAGACTAAGGGTTCCGGTCAAAATTTTGAGATAGGGGGCTGCTTTGGTAAACCATTCGCGGGACACTTCCAATTCATAAACTCCCTTCTTTTTGTCGTTAGGATTTAAGGCGGGAAGGGGTTGACGAGAGTGTTCGCACCAGAGGGTAATTTGCAATTTTGTACTTATCCATTTTGGGCGATCGAAAAACTTGGGATCGACGGGCTTGAAACTGAACAGGCGCGGGCCATCTTTGGCTTCATCGGTGAGCATTTGCATTAGCGACGCAAATTCCTCATCGATTTGGCTGAGAATCTTGCGCTGATCCTGAGACAATGACTGAAAGCGTTCTTGACCTCGACGATCGAAAATCACTAAATCTTCGCGGATGATTTTTAGCTCGTCTTTGAACATATTTCGGAACTGCTGAATGCCGATTTCTTGCGATGGGGGTTGAGTAGTCGGCGCGTTATTTAGCAGACGATCGATGTTTTGCCATTTACCACAGAGTGAACAGGGATACTCAGGACGATTTTCCTTTTTACTCTCAATTAATTGCTTTACCTCAAATAGCGCGTTTCCCGGCGCATTCTTACCGCAAGGCGTAATGCAGGGAACCATCACATTACATCGCAATCCTTTCCAGAGCTTCTCTACTAGCCATTTAATTTCTTCGGTGAGATAAGACAAAAACCGTTCTGGATAAGCTGCCCGCACGGTAATTTTTACATCAGTGTTAACATATTCCAGCAATGCCCGACCGTTGTAGTCGTTGTCAAGCATCAAACCCCGTTGCCAATGGATACTTTCTTCGTAATTGCAGCGCCCCAGTGAGTATTTGTGCAAGCGCACAATCAACTGGTAAAACAATCCTTCTGCTACTGCAACTTGTCCTCGATCGTCTACAATCCGGCAGATTTGCACTTGTTGTCTGTCTCCGGCTTCCGGTTGCTCTCCCCAATTGGGCAATTCCGGGCGTGTATCGCGTACAAGTTGAGCAATCAAGCTGGTATTGCTGGGTTTAGCTGGGTCGAGCACGACCTGGTAGGACAAATCGAAGTGTTCCATCAGCTTGAGAAAGATGGGATGTAGTTCTTTCTTGTAGCCGTCCTCGCCTGGAAACGGGGGATTACTCCATAATTCGCCCAGATGCTCAAAATCTACTAAACCGTTGCGGCGGCGGGTTGTTTCATCATCGAGTACGAAGCTGATTGCCTTTGCTAGCCAGTCGGGTTTGAGGATGACGATATCCCGCAGTATTGGATCGTAATGGTAATGGATGAAATGCCCCAAGGTATGGGAAATGCGAAGGAAAAGTTCTGCTTGCTCTTTATCGATTCCGTGTTGAGCGCAGATGGCAAGGACATCATCGTAGGGCAGATAGGCTTTGTCGTTTGTCTGCAAGATTTCCCGCACTCGCTGCCACTTGGCGGGAACAGAACGTCCCATTTCGGGAAGAGATGCGGCGGCACTAGCAATCTTTGCTTTTAATTCTGCCAGCCCGGTGCAGGAGTTCTGAAGGTCAGGTTTGCTGTTTACATGGAAAAAACCAAGCACCGTATCGCTGCCGAATCGATCCTGAATTTCCTGTCTGTCAATGTCCGGTTGTCGCTGTCCGGGGCCGCCGTGGGTTGCGACTACTAGCACCTTGGCATCCGGTTCGCGATGCTTGATCAGGGTAATCCACTCTTTGACAAAGCCCTGCTGGGGGCCTTCCCGTGGCTTCCACACTACCAGATACACCGCTGGAGCACTGAAAAACAACTGGTGCGTGGGTCGATAAACCGGTTGACCGCCAAAATCCCAACCATTGAGTGATATGTCTGTGCCACTGTCGGGATGGGTGACGATAACTGGCTTAATTTCAATGCCGTGAGTGGTGGGACGACTTTCTAGCCATTCATCCTCGCGCAATGCGCCCAACAGACAACTCTTGCCCACCTCGCCTTCACCGATCAAAATCAGTTTGGCTTCATTCAGGGTGATTTGTGCTTGTGCTTTTGCCCGCAGGTATTGCAAGACGGCTCCAGTGCCTTGCTCATAGGCAGCCGCGAGGTCAGGATTCAGAGGGTTGTTTTTGAGGTCAAGCAGTTGCAACCTGGTGAGGGATGCGATCGCCTCTGGTAGTTCCCTCAGTTGGTTGTTGTCGAGGTCAAGCACTTGCAACTCGGTGAGGGAGGCGATCTCCTTTGGCAGTTCCCTCAGTTGGTTGTTGTCGAGGTAAAGCTCTCGCAACTCGGTGAGGGAGGCGATCTCCTCTGGCAGTTCCCTCAGTTGGTTGTTTTCGAGGTAAAGCTCTCGCAACTGGGTAAGAGATGCGATCTCCTTTGGCAGTTCCCTCAGTTGGTTGTTGTCGAGGTAAAGCCGTTGCAACTGGGTGAGAGAGGCGATCGCCTCTGGTCGTTCCGTCAGTTGGTTGTATGAGAGGTCAAGCACTTGCAACTGGGTGAGGGATGGGATCTCCTTTGGCAGTTCCCTCAGTTTGTTGTTGTAGAGGTAAAGCACTTGCAACTGGGTGAGGGATGCGATCGCCTCTGGCAGTTCCCTCAGTTGGTTGCTGCCGAGGTTAAGCTTTTGCAACTCGGTGAGGGAGGCGATTGTGTCTGGCAGTTCCCTCAGTTCTAGATCGCTAAGATCGAGTTCTATTGCTCCCTCTTGCCGTGCCTTTTCAATGCGCCGTCGTGCTTCCTGATCGCCCTCAGTTTCTAACATTGCCAATTCCTTGTTTTGATTTTTGTATATAAGTACGATCGCCTTTTGAGATGACTCGGGCGATCGCCAGACATGATTTGATTTTGAATATTGCTTAATCTCACTTCAAAATAACATCAATATTTTGTCGATCGTGACGTTTGAGTAAAGGACAGAATGGAGGGTTTGTTAGAGGGTTAAGGCGAGGCCCAGCCTCTGGGAATGCGTTACCAGGCAGAGGCTGGGAACGAGCTAAACCCGGTTTCTGATGCCCTGCGCGATCGCCCAAATATCCTAGAAACCGGGTTTATGCGATTATTCTGGCATCTTCACGCCCGATTAAGTTAAGAAACCGGGTTTCTGAGCCCTGCGCGATCGTGAGCTTTGAGCAAACTAGCCGGATCGGGCCCAGCCGGGATAATGCAGCCGGGATTCAGCGGGAACAAATTGCCGTAATAATCGCGCTTCACAGCCTCCAAATCGCAAGTGCCAGCAACTCCCGGTAACTGGTACAAATCGCGCAGATAAGCTCCCAAATGCTCGTAATCTTGAATGCGGCGCAGATTGCATTTGAACAAGCTGTAGTAAACGGCATCAAAACGGAATAGAGTAGTAAAAAGCCGCACGTCTGCTAAAGTCACCCGATCGCCACAAAGATAACGGCTCCTCAAGAGCGATCGATCGATCTCGTCTAAAACAGCAAACAATTCACTACAAGCCGAGTCATAAGCAGCTTGAGATTGCGCGAAACCGCAGCGATAAACGCCGTTATTCACCGATTGGTAAATCTTCTCATTCCACTCGTCAATTTGCGATCGCAAATCCAGAGGATAAAGATCCATTTGAGGATTGCTAGCAAACTCGTTAAACTCCGAGTTTAGCATCACAATTATTTCCGAACTCTCGTTATTGACGATCGTCTTTTTCGAGTCATCCCACAGCACCGGCACCGTAGACCGCCCCTGATAGCCCGGTAAAGCCAACTGGTAAAGTTCCGGCATCGTGTTGCAGCCAAAAGTCTCCGACTCCATCACCCACATTCCCCCTTCCGAGGGATAGACAATAGACACGGATATCGCATCTTCCAGCCCTTTGAGCGCCCTCGTCACCAGAGTGCGGTGCGCCCAAGGGCACCCTTTACCCACGAAGAGGCGATACCGTCCCGCAGCGGGCCCGTGAGGGTTGTCTGGTGCAGCGCTGACAAAGTTGCGGAAACTGCTGCTGGGGCGAATGTATGCTCCCGTGCGATCGGGCGGCGCTAGTTTTGACATCATTAATTGCCACATTGATGTCCAGACAAATTTGCCTAGCTTGACTGTTACGGATGAAGGAAGCGATTTGTTTTTCACAATGCGATTAAAAGAGGTTTGCTAAACATAATCTGCTTATTTTAACTCACATTGCCAGGTTTATTCCCTCGTCCCCAGGCTCTGCCTGGGAACGCATATCCAGAGGCTCTGCCTCGCTCTGTTCCCTCACCTGAGAACGAGTTTTCTAGGATCTGCCAGAGGCAATTTCAGCATAAGCTCGATCGATCAATCGGCGAGCAACCGTCTGAATTCCCGTATGTTCGTAATAATTGGTAGTCATGTCTAAAAACGCCGCCACATAATCCAATTTGTCATCGGTAACATCAATGTATTGCTTGAGATGGCCTAAAACTATAGCGGGAGTTAAGCCGCGAGACTGTACTAAATTGTTCATCCAACCTTGGGCTGAGGCGAAAGTTGCTGTCACAAATCCGAACTTTTGTGAATTATTTGCGCCGGGAATTAGGTTGCTGATATTTTGGAATGTTGAGTTTTGCTGCAAGGTTGAAGGATTCAATCCGCCTATAGTATTTTGTGCTACTCGAAGGAAGTCCGGGCCAAGGGGAATTAAACCGTCAGCAGAAACTAAAGCAGCCATCCGCATCAGAGATTCGTCTTTGTAATGGGATAAATAATTAGCAAAGCTTCCCACATTGTCAAGAGAAATATTGTTAAGTTTGCAGAAGGCAATTAGCTCGATCGCCACTTTGACGCACAAGTCGATCGTTTGAGTTGTGTCAGCTTTCGGAGTGAGGCGGTTCAGAAAGGAAAGAAAGCCGATGTTTTCGCCGATTTTATTGGCCATAGCCGTTGCACCTAACGCACTGTCGGCGCTGTCTGCTAACTGGTAAAGCCTGACTACGCCTTGATATGGCTCATTGGGGTTAGCGTAAAGCTCGATCGCGCGATCGCGAATTTTTTCAACTAATTTGCGCTTGGTTTCCCCAGTCACCGCTTGAATAGTATTATCAAAACCCGTTAGATTATTCCACTCCCCCGGAACCACAAAATCGAGCGATTTGAGCATCATCACCGTAATTCCAGAAGACGGCAAATTGTCAACTAATTCCACAATAGATTTGCTCACGACAAACTCCTAAATAGCCTGATTTAAAGTGTTCTATCAAATACTCCAACTTCGGGAAATCAGATTCCAGATTCGTTTGTAAATTCCCCATCACTAAGTAGGTAAGCACAAATAAATATTATACCACCCGATCCATTTTTGCCCTACTTCGATCTTTTTTCTCTTTTCTAACTCTGCCTTCTCTGCGCCCTCTGCGATTCATTAAAAAAAGTCTTTTTCACAAAACATTTGCATTTCAATCGGCATCACAAAGTTAAGTTTCATTATATTGACCACCTCAAAATCGCCCAAACGTGTTAAAATAGAGGGCGCAAAATAGAAAAACCTAAAATATGACTGTTGCAGTTAACAAAACTCCCGGATTAGCCTCGCGTTTAGTAAATGGCGTACTCTCCATCAAGCCTTTGGCTAATCTAGCCAAGCACCAAGCGCGGGAAATGATGATAAAAAGAGCCGAAAAAATCGGAGTGCATTGGCGACAAGAATCCCAAGCACTTTTAGCTCGAAATTGGGATGCAGAATTGCTCAGCGTTCAAAATCCCGATCTTGTTTACCCGAAATATTATCTAACTTCATTCCACGCTTATGAAAAAGGTAATATGAGTTGGGAATCTGCTACAGAAGTTGAAGTTGCCGCCCGTACGGTTCACGCGGGAATTTGGCCGGAAGCGGGTGCAGAAGGCGATGCTAAACTCCGCGCCAGCTATCACGAAGTCATCAAATCTCAAATTGCTTCTTCACCGCAAGATATTGTTGATTTGGGATGCAGCGTGGGAATGAGTACCTTTGCCCTTGGGGATGTTTACCCGGAAGCGAAGATGACTGGGGTAGAGTTGTCCCCTTATTTTTTAGCAGTTGCTAAATACCGTTCTCAACAGCGAGAAGCTGAATCTTTAAATCAAAAATCTCCGACTTGGGTTCACGCTGCTGCTGAATCTACTGGTTTACCGGCGGCGGCTTTTGATTTAGTTTCTATTTGTTTAGTTTGTCACGAATTGCCGCAGAAAGCTACTAGAGAAGTCTTTCGGGAAGCGAGGCGTTTGCTGCGTGTGGGCGGGCATTTGACAATTATGGATATGAATCCTCAGTCGGAAGTTTATGCCAAAATGCCTCCTTATATTTTGACTTTGCTCAAGAGTACGGAGCCTTATTTGGATCAGTATTTTGGGTTGGATATCGAGCAAGCTTTGGTAGATTCCGGTTTTGCACAGCCGACAATCACTTGCAATACAGTCCGACACCGAACTATTGTTGCTGAGGCAATATAGGGGTTTTCAGTAGAGTGAAGTACAGATATCGGGTAGGACACGAGAGTGCTGTGTCTAACGCTGTATTTATTTCATCCGGTTGAAAACTGCTATAAATAGTAAAGTTGCATCGATATTATTCAATGCTTGGGGCGGTGCGTGAGTGTAAATAGTCTAATCTGTGGATTTAAAAATTTATGCGATCGCGCCCCCTACTGATAAATAATTCCGATGCTACCGGATTTGATATGAGACAGCCGTAGGAGCTATTGACAGCGCTATTTGTTACACATTTTGATAGAACCCTAAAAGAAGGACATCATCATGAACCCGACAGCCCCCTCTCAAAACATCCTCGATTGTTTGCAGGTTATCTTGGATGCGACTGCATCGAAAAATTACGAGCTTTTTACCACAGTGGGTGATGGAGGCTACAAAGCGAGCATTACACAAAAAATGTTTGACGATGTTAGCGAGCAGCTCGCTTCACGCCTGCAAAAGGGATATTCAATTACTTATTTTGGTGAGATAAAACAAGGTAATTATCCGATTTATTTGTGGAAGCTGAGTTTTGAAGATGGTGGAGATGAATTTGTGGCACACATGACTATGAATGGAGACAAAGTTGCTGGGATTTTCATCGAATAACATATCTTGCTTGACACGGCGTTTCACTCTCATCTAACGCCGATCGCCCACAACCGTTAATCGAAACCGATCGGGCGGCACAAAGGTGATTCCCCGGCGCGCCGGACGAATTGGCCGATCGAGATTCGATACAAACTCACGCGAAGACAGCACCGTTGCTAAAACGAGCTTCATTTCAAACATCGATAACGCCATCCCGATGCAGCTTCGACTCCCGCCTCCAAACGGTAAAAATTCAGAGGCGGAAAACTTGCGGTCTAAAAAGCGATCGGGATTGAATAGAGCCGGATTTTCGTAGGTTTCAGGGCGACGGTGCGCCAAATAGACACAGGGGATTAAAATCGTTCCCGGTTCATATGTATAGCCTTCGAGTTCGATCGTCCGTTTCACCTTGCGCGGCTGCGAAATTAAGGCAATTGGATAAACCCGCAGCGCTTCTTTGCAGACTGCTGTTAAGTAGGGCGACTGCGAAAGCGCGATCGGATCGGGATTCTCGCCCAATTCATCCAATTCCTTCCGCAACCTAGCAAGGCATTCGGGAAACTGATGCAGCCAGTAAAACGCCCAAGTCAACGCCGATCCAGTCGTTTCATGTCCCAATAACAACAGCGTCATCAACTGATCGCGCAATTCTCGATCGCTGATGGATTCGCCCGTGTCGTCGCGGGCCATCATCAACACCGACAGAATATCCGTGCGAGACGAATCGAGAGAATGCGATCGCCTCTCGGCAATTTCCGCATAAATCAGCGAGTCAATCTCCGCCATCTGCTGCAAAAACTGCCCCCACGGACTCCAAGATCCCAAATTTTGCTGCAACGGTTCAAAGAAAAATTGTATCGAGTACAGCGAGGAGGTAATCGCCTCTAAAAGCTTGCTGAGCAATTGTTTCAGGCGTTCGTAGCGCTCTCCCGGCACTAATCCAAACACGACTTGCAAGATTACTTGCAGCGAAATTTCTGACATTTCTTCGCGGACTGCGATCGCATCTGGGGCTTTCCAGTCGATCGTCTGCTTTTTGGTCAAATCAACAATCAAATGCCCTTGACTGTGCAACTGTTCCCGATGCAGCGCGGGCATTAATAGCTGTCGCTGTCGCAGATGTCGCGACCCTTCATTCATAATTAGGGATTCATTTCCCACCAGCGGGCGAAATACGTTGGTCACTTTGCCAAACTCAAAGGCATCGGCTAACGTGGTAAACACCGCCTGAATGGCTTCTGGACTGCCCAGAAACACCACGGGGGGCGAAGCGGGCCCCAGCACGCGGGCGGTGAATGTATCGCCGTATTTGGCAGAGTTGCGATCAAAAAATGCGATCGGGTCAGCTACCAGCGAAAGCGTTTGGAACAAAGCAGGAGAACGAGATCCGGTAGGCAGCGTCATTGAAAAACTGGCGATACACAATATTTCTAGTGTATTTTGACATACTCCGAAGTCCTCGATCGACCTTGCAGCCTTAAATTTATCTGCGATCGATTGCGAAGGCCAGTAGCAAAAATAGTAATGCTATCGGGCTCGATCGCAAATTGTACGGCTAGCTTCCCAACCTAACATGACTGTTTTACGCTCTAGTCCCCAGCAATAGCCACCGAGTTCTCCAGATTCTCGAATGACTCGGTGACATGGAATTAGATAGCCGATAGGATTGTTACCGATCGCATTTCCTACAGCTCTAGCAGCAGTTGGGCGTGCTACCATTTGAGCTATCGTCTGATAGGTGGCGATCGCGCCAAATGGCAATTTCAAAAGTGCTCGCCAAACTTGAATCTGAAAGTTAGTGCCTTTTACCAAAAGCGTTAGTGGTTTTTGCTCGCTGAGAGTTTCTGAATTGAAAATCACGTCACGCAATGATTGAGTGGCTTGCTGATCACGAATGATTTCAGCGTTTTTCCATGCCAATTGCAGTCTTTGTGCGGCGGCTTTTTCGTCTGTTGTCTCCAAGAAATAAAGATTACAAATACCACGGGTAGTTGTAGCAATTAGAGATGTGCCAAACGGGGTATCATGAATACCATAGCGAATTTGTAAACCTGCTCCGCCTGCTTTGAACTCCCCTGGTGACATTGCTTCCAAGGTGACAAATAAATCGTGCAATCGTCCGGGGCTCGATAGTCTCACGTCCAATGTTAGGTCGAGAAGGCTTTTAGTCTGAGTAATTTTTGACTTGGCATATTCAACTGTCAGATATTGCAAAAACCGCTTGGGGCTAATGCCTGCCCATTGAGTAAATAGCCGTTGAAAATGATATTCACTAAGTCCTATGTGTTGGGCCACAGTTGCCAGATTGGGCTGGTTTAGGTGGTGTTGTCGCATAAAGGCGATCGCCCGAGCAATCCGGTGATAATCTTCGCTAGCATCGACACTCGCATTCTGCATCGAAATCATGTAGTCTAAGTCAAGGGAATTTTGATGTTTCCTCAATTTAGCCATAGACTAGGCTCAAAGCCACCCGTTTCTTGCGGTGAATGCAGTCAGTGGATTTTAGATTTTAGATTAAAGAATTGAAGAAAGCGACCTCACTGCTAAACCCGGGGGCTTGCGATGAGGATTCAAAGCTTTTTTCTCGCTCCACCGATGCCTCGGGCGACTTGTAACCAAATTTATTTCGGTCAGTCAATTAACCGAACTTTCGCTCTCACCCTCCGCGCAACTGCGTTACCAAGTGAACTAATTCTGGTAAAATTAGCTTTTCAACAGCTAGTTTCACACCATTGCTAGAGCCGGGAAGAGAAAAGACTAACTTGCCTTGATACACGCCTGCAACGGCGCGAGAGGCGATCGCCCTCGAACCAATTTCTTGATAGCTCAAAAACCGAAATATCTCCCCAAATCCCGGTAAAATCCTGTCTAGCAAACTCTCCATCACATCATAGGTCGTATCTCGGGGAGCGATGCCCGTGCCGCCGTTAAAAATGATTGCATCCACATCTTCACGCTGGGAAAAAGCCTGCATTTGCAATACAATTTTGGCCGCATCATCTTTAACAACAGTGTAAGCTACCACAGAGTGACCCGCATCCTTTAGCAGCTTCTTAGTTAACAAGCCGCTATTATCGGTTTCAGCCGAGCGCGTGTCGCTAACAGTAATGATAGCGCAATTTACGGTTATTTTAGATAAGTCGGGGTGAGGAATTTGCGTCATATAACAGATGTTGAAGGAAAAAGGAAGAAGCAAGAAGGAAGAGGGAATCAGGAAAAGGGAAGAGGGAATAAGTCATTAGTTAGTTGTAATTTGTTCGTTCTTAGTTATTCATTATCAAATAACCAATGCCCCATACCCCATGCCCCATGCCCCATGCCCTATTCCCCATCAATTATGCCTTGCTAAATCCTAAGCCGTTTGCTTCCGAGTAGCGTTCCATGAAACGCATAAATCGATCCCATTCTGCGGAACTTTTCATTATATAAAGAGCTTCCAAACCGGCTGGCTGACCGTTGATGAACTTAGCATTAACCTCGCGAGTGAGGATTTCGCCTTCTTCGTCGATCATGTACATTCCAGTAATGTCTTCGGTACTGCTGCTGCTGAGAGCTTTGGGATTTTCAAAGATAAACGTGGCAGTGCCTTGCTCTCCGCTTTTAGAACGGGTTAGGCGCACTTCGGGCACAGCATCTTCGTCTATACCCCGAGAGAATTGAATTTTAGCCATAATCTGACACTCGAACCTTAAGGATTGCTTAATTTCTTAATGTTTAATCATAAAACGATTCGGGTACTCGCAAATCAAGACTTGGGAGAGTGGGAGTGGGTGAGAGTGGGTGAGAGTGAGGCAATCGGAGACAAGGGCGAGGGGTGATGGGTTGGTTCTTCTGAGATATTGCACCATTCTCAATAATCCTTTCCGGGCGGGCAGGATGCCAAACCCACAAGAAAATCTACTCTTTGTGGAACAGGCATCTTGCCTGTTCTTAAGAATGGTGCAAGATGTGAGTTCTTTGTACCCCAATTTCTCCTCTCCCTTGTCTCCTAATTCCCTCAGACGATGTAGGGAGAGTTAATGGGTTCGGCCCGCTTTGTGGCTACCAGAGTTTGGTAGATAAGGGCGGATATCTCGCCACGGGTGATGTCGTGGGCGGGGGCAAGCTTTTCGCGCGCTGGATAGTTGACCACGATTTTGCGCTCTGTGGCGGTTGCTATCTCGTCGGTGGCAAAACTGGGAATCTGAGATCGATCGACATAAACGCTCAAAGAATTGGGGTTGCCGCCCGCCAACTGCAAGCCGTTTACCAAAGATACGATCGCCTGAACTCTAGTCAAATTCTGCTCCGGGCGAAACGTGCTGTCTGGATATCCAGCCAAAAAGCCAGCTCGATTAGCTTGGACGATCGCACCTTGCGCCCAAAAATCCGCCGCCACATCCTTAAAAACCGTCGCCTCACGGCGCGGCACTAATTCAAACGCCTTGGTTAACATAGCCGCATACTGAGCTCTAGTTACAATCTCGTAAGGTTGAAAAGTGTCGTTGGGAAACCCGCTAACAATATTCATCTTTGCCAAGCGATCGATAAAATCCTTGGCCCAGTGCGTGCTGATGTCGCTGAACTTTCCCCCCCCAGGAGTCGGAGTTGGCGTCACATTGCCCAAATCAAATAAACCTTTCACTCGCGAAGAATTGAGCTGATTTCCCACCGCAAAAATCTTCACCCCAGTCGCGTTTTGCAAGTCGAATTCGCCGTTATTCTGAAAGATATTGCCACCCAAATCTTGAGCCGTACCAATATCTGGCAGCGACTTCCCCACCGCAGTCAAACCATCTTCAGTATTTTTTTCAATGCGATTCTTACGCAAAATCGGCTGAGATTCCCCCGCTAAAACAATACCGGATCGATTTTCCAAAATTTGGTTATCAACAATCAAAGGAGCCGACTGAGCTTGCAGAGAAATGCCCAAAACCGTCTTTTGAAAAATATTGCGCCGTATTACTCCCTTAGCAGTTCCCGCCGTAATTACGCCAGCGGCTGAGTTTTCCACAAATATGTTGTCGAGAATCGCAGGATTAGCAGTGCCCGTGGCAAAAACGCCTTCGCGCTTACAAAGTGTGAAAGTGCAGTTAGCCACAGTCGGAGAAGTTGACTCAATCCAGACTCCCGTGCCGCGACTATCGAGATTAGTAACAGTTACTCCGCGCAATTCCGAATTAGTTGCTAGCAGTATCGTGATATTTTGGTCTGCAGCGGTGGGACTGACAAATTTGCCGCTGCCTTGAATCAGAATGCCTCTACCTTTGTTAATTTCATTACCAATAACTTTTACTCCCGAGGGAATTTCCAAGGGGAATTGTTCGGCACTACCAACGCTGTAAGTTCCCGGTGATAACTGAATCGTAGTTCCCGATGCAGCGCGGGCGATCGCGCGGGCTATAGTTTTGAATGGAGCCGATTGGATGCCGGCTGCGGAATCGCTGCCTGTTGCTGGGTTGACGTAAAGTGTTGTCATGTTTTTGCCCAAGAGATAATTGGCGATCGAGCTTTTGTGCAATTTTCATTGTCTGCGAACTTGACCCCGGATCTATATTCACCTTTGATTGCGGAGGTTATTTAATTGCACGATATCCGCAACATTACCTATCAGGAGTAGCCACCGCAGGGGGATTCCCCCTACAAAAGACTGTATTTCTCGTTCCCAACAACAGCAGAACCAGACTTATTTAAGAAGTCCGGGATCTGGGGATGCTATTTTTTCCCAATGTGGCCAAAACCACTAAAATTTCGATCGCCAATTAGGAAAATCGAACGTTTTGCTGTCATGTACGATCGATCGAGATTCCCTGCCCAAAAACCTTAACCGCTTCAGCCAAATCAGTTTCACCCATTAAAATGCAGCGTCTTAGCAAATCGATATCGAGCGTTTCCAATCCTGACAGTTTACTCTGAATTACTTGCTCGTAGCCATCTTCCCGGAGATGATACAGCCGCAGCGTGCCATCTTCCCAAAACCAGATTTCAGGCACGCCCAAAGCTCGATATTTTGGCAACTTGCTCAGTCCACCGCTAGTATAAACCACCTCGATCGACAAATCGGGAATCAACTTAGGTTCTCCCAAACAAAACGATTTGTCTGCTTGAGTAGAAGCTTCTGGCGTCTTCTCCTGCGTCATTGAACCAGAAGGGTAAAACTTAATACCTTGTTGCAGCAGAAAAGTGGTCACCAAGTAACCAATGATTTCAGAAAAATTTTCGTGTTGGAATCCCGGCATCAGAATCTCGATCGCCCCTGCAAAAAAAGACAACTTTATGCCAGGGGAATCTTCCGAAACCTTCTGGATTAACTTGAATTGCTCCCAAGTGCCGTTGAGCACCACTCGCCCATCGAGAATTTCCCGATCGAGAACTTGTGTCATTGACCCGCACCATTATCTCCTATCGGCATTATAACGCATTGTGCGATCGCCCCTACAGAAGATCCATGCAGCGATTGTAGCTGAGGAATCCGAACAGTTCTTTATAGTTCCCATGCTCTGCCTAGGAACGCAGATGCTTTAGCTCTGCCTCGTCTTAACTCCCAGCCTATTTACCAATACAAGACGCATCCAAAACCACTACAATTTGATTCTGAAAAACAGCACAACTTGTCATTGCTGAAGCTAAGGCGGGAATTTTTTCTTGTTTGAGAGCAAGCATCGCCTCCGGTGTAGAATCAAAGTCATCGATCCAGCGGTAGTCCTCTACATACTGAAGAGTCAAAGCATTGCGATCGAGCATCCAAAAATCAACTCCATAGCTGTTAATAAAGTTTTGCAATACAGCTCGATCGGGAGTGTACTGAGCGCGAATTAAATCGCTAACTCGCTGCCGATACCGGCTGTAGTAGCCTTTCTGATAAGGCACTGCATATTCCTTTGCAACCAAAACAGAACGCTGACTAAAAGTTGGCAAGTAATCCGTCTCTGGGGCGATCGAAGCAATCAGAATATCTTTAGGTTGTTGCTGAAAAAATTTGTACAAAGCTGGAATTTTACCTTCTACATACCCGACTGTGGGAAATTTTTCGACCAAGCAGGGATAAAGCACCACTGCGACAGCGATTATCGCTATCGTAATTAGTGCAACTAGATTTTTCCAAGAAAATATTGTTGCGGTTTTTGATGCCCAATGACAGACTCCATCGATAATAAAAGTTAGGGCGATCGCAGTTATTAAAACAACAATAAATCGCAAGCTGTAGGCAGTATAGCGACCGGGTTGATATAGCTTAAAAATGGTGGCGTGAGCCGCAAAAAACATCGCTGATGATGCTAAAAATAGCTGAAGCAAAAGCCAAATTTTTCTTTGAATCTGATTTGCTAAGGGAAAAGCCGATCGCAAAAACAGCAGCAGCGGAAATAACAATCCGACACAGTGAGTTACAGGCGTAAACAGCGACTTGGGAAACATCCCGCTGCCCCGCCCTGTCAACCAATAATCTTTGGGGTTTGGACGAAAAAAAGCATTTCTGCCGTCGGGTGCAAATTCGCCCATTTGCTTCGCTTCTGCTGCGGTATAAGTTGGGCCAAATTCAGAGTTATCTAAGGCATAGGGCAGCATTACTAAAAAGATTACTCCCAAACCTGTAGTGCAAAATAGGTAATTAGTACGATCGCCCGACAAGCGCAAACCGCCGTTTTCCCAGCATAGCAGCCGCAAAACTAAAATTCCAGCAGCAACCAAGGCGTAAGGAGGATAGAATAGTCCGATGAGGGCGATCGCTCCTAAACAAGGCAGCAACGAACTGCGCGACAAATAATATAAAAAAGCCAGAAATATCGGATATATAAAAGCTCTTGGCGTTGTGGAAGCCAAATCATCGGTCATCCACATATGCTGATTTAACAGCAAAGATGCAATAAATCCAGTCATCGGCACTGGCAACATTTCTAGGCAAAGACCAAAACAGTAATAAGTGGAGATTAAGCCTAGAAATAGCGGCAATATTTTGTGAAACAATAGCGGGTGAATGCCAATTGTTGCGGCTAATTTGTAGAGCGTGCTGTATCCTGCAGGGGCGACTGATTGAAAGTAATTAGCAATGAAATCGTTGGGGAATAATTCAGGATCGACAAACCGCATCATCCAGAAAACGTGCTGCCTCGCATCGTCTTGCACCATATACTCGGCGCTAAAGACTTGCTTGAGTCCTAAAATAGCATAGATGGTGGCAAATGTCAGGCTGAGAGTTAACCAAAATATTGTGTGCGATCGGGATTTGCGATCGACTGTAGCAGTTAGAAATTTGTGCAACCGAGCTATTAATACCATTAGAGATTTGAGATTCGAGATTAAAGAATGGGGAATGACTGATTCTCAAACCTAAGATTATATCATGCCCCGTCAATTACCCCTAATAAAAACCGCTTTACTTTCAACTTCGCCCGATTTTAGATCATTTTCCAGGCCGCACACCCGCAATTTTAAGGCGAATCCGATACAGACTTGTATTTGCCGTAATATAAAGCGTTTTGCGATCGCTTTCTCCCCAAGCCAAGTTAGTCGCCGTCTCAGGCACAGAAATCTTCCCCAAAAGCTTACCATCCGGCGATATAATCCACACTCCCCCCGGCCCGGTGCTGTAAACATTCCCCTCTAAATCAACTTTTAAACCGTCGGGAACTCCGCCTTGACTAGCGTCTTTTAAATCCGCAAAAAGCCGCTGATTGGTAAGAGTTCCGTCTGGCTTGACATCGAAAACAGCAATGTATCCCGCTTCCGAATTGTTGACATAAAGTTTTTGCTCGTCGGGTGAAAAAGCGATGCCATTCGGCAGCACCAAATCCTTAACCAGCAGAGTTAATTTTCCGTCGGGGGCCAGCCGGTAAACACCATAAAAACCCAATTCTTCCTGCTCTTTACTAACACCGTAGGACGGATCGGTAAAATAAATGCTGCCGTCGGATTTAACAACCAAATCGTTCGGACTGTTGAGCCGCTTGCCCTCGTATCTATCCGCCAATGTGATAACTTTGCCGTCCTTTTCTGTGCGGGATACGCGGCGATTTTCGTGTTCGGCAGTAAGTAAGCGATTTTCTTTGTCTAAAGTATTGCCGTTGGCTTTTCCCGAAGGGCGGCGAAATACCTCAACTTGCTGATTTGAAGCAAATTTATAGATAATATTGGCGGGAATATCGCTGAACAGCAAAAAGCCGTCTGGATGCCAAATTGGGCCTTCTATAAATTGGAAATCGCCAGCTACTTTTTCTAATTTCGCACTGTCATCAAGAATATCTTGCACGGTGTTTTTTTTCTCCCTGTTTTCCGTCTGGGCGCTCAACTTTGTTAAGTTACCCGTAACTTTTTTGCTCGGGTTGGAGACTGCTAAACTTAATACTATCAACAACAAACTGATTGTAGCAATTTTGAGTGTCATGTTTGCTCATAACTGAATTACTTCCTTCCCACCATAAGATTACCTATCTCTTTCTTTACTTCTTCCTTTCTTATTTCTGTGCCACAAGAGTGCTATCGCGCCCCTGCGCTAACACGTCGAAAGTGGTTCGGCAACTTACTATTTTGATATAAAAAAAGATAATTTAGAGCGGTATTAAGTTCGATAGTACCCTATGTAACAAAAAAAAGAAGCTCGCATTTTCGAGCTTAATTATATTTAACTTAAAAGGTTTCACCTGTCAACTATTAAGCAGGGAATGACACAAATAGCGCTAAAATACCGATCGCGATCGCCCCTATACCCATCACAACAGACCAGAAGCGGTGATAACTCTTAACTGTAGTACCGCTATCGCTTTCAAGCTGAATCAAATCCATCCAAGGTGCAACACCCCGGCGGAACCAACCCAAAGTCCTAACATCCATTCCAATCAAACTTTTAACCCGTTTCATGCCAAACAGCAAATTACCAATTGGCCCAAAACGAGAAGCATAGCGCAGATAAATCATTCCCGTTCTGTCTTGCAATTTCAAATCCGAACCGAAGCTATAACCTGCATCGCCACGACCAATTAATTCGCCTTGTAGTTGCGCGGGTTGACCCCGCAAAGGACTTGCATAAGGGTCAGACATCAAGGTTAAAACATCCAAATGTTCGGCTTGTTCGTAATTCGGGAACATCACCAGAGTTTTGAGCAAAATTCCCACGCCCAAACCGATTAAAGGACAAGCAACCATCATCATCGGATTTACAACATACAGCGAAATGCCGATCGCAAAACCCACAGCTAAGCCCAGAGTTTCTGCACTGTACAGCAGTAAATCGAAGACAAAATTACCGTACAATCTCCGCTTGCTCAAATCGTTACCTTCGCCGACAATCCGGCCCATGTCAAACTCAACATCCAAGCCTAATTGTTCGGCATAAGTGCTCAAAGCGCGAACTCGTTTACCAGTCAGCGGGTGAGTCGAGTTCAACTCCATCCACCAACCCCACGGATTAAACATATCCCAGAGAAACACTCGCCCAATTTTTTCTGGTTCCGAAGTAATCCGGTAAGCAGTACCGGTAGATGTGGCAGCTTTGGCATCGTAAATGCCTAAAGCGCGAGTTCCTTCTAATAAGCGGCTGGGTTCGGTGGCTCTTTGTCCTTCTTCCAAAATACCGTAAGCAATTTTTACCAAAGCGCGAGACAAAGCATTGGGGTTGCCAGTAGTTTCGGCTGCAAAATGGTCGGCAAAATATTCTCGCGTCCGCGACAAATACAGCAACAAATAAGTGCCGACGATGTAAAACAAATAAGCCACAGCAGCTACAGTACCGGTCGCATTTTTAACTTTTTCGCCACCCCTTCGGCCGAGGCTTTGAGCTGTAGTGTAAATTAAATAAGTAATCTGCACCAAAGTCGAAGCTAAAGTCATTACTGCAAAGTCCCAGTGGACGATGTGACCGAGTTCGTGGGCGTAAACAGTGGCAATTTCTTCGTCGTCTAAATAGGTGAAAAGACCTTGGCTGACGACTAAGCGAGCGCTGTTGGGAAATGAACCGTAAGTAAAAGCAGTAGGGTTTTGGTCGTCGATAATTCCTAAACGCGGCTGAGTCAGTTTTTTCTGCTTGCAAACCTTCTTAATAACTTTCGCTGTTTCCGGACTTAGGCTTTCAATTTCTGCTAGGGAAACCCAGCGGGTATTGTAGAGCCAATTTTGGGTTAAGTCCATCAAGTAAGGCGATAGGAAAAAAGCAGCGATGGCTCTTCAGAACTTATGGTGATAACTTTATCTAATAAAAGATAGACTCGTGCATAAGACTAGAAGCTGAAACTC
>NZ_JAUBQW010000292.1:0-1738 GCF_036701485.1 Microcoleus sp. Pol11C3
GTAGACTTTTTTTTGTCTCGCAACTGAGGAAGTTTTTAGTAGGCATTGACTTTTTCTAAATATCATCATATTATACTGTGCAATATGCGTTTTAGATGCTGAACAGCTTACCCCGATTTATTGAGCGGATACATTTTTACATTATGTATGTGGTAAGGTGCGGACTGCACACCTTACATACAAATTTTGTGCGTCAGTCTCGATCAAGTCAGGTGGATTGCTGGGTCAATAGTCGCATTTGGTGTGACTGTACTCCTGGCATGGGCGATGATCGCAGGGGAGCGCAAAAGTATGGTGAGTGTGTAACCAAACTTGATAATCAAACCCAAACTTTATTGCCCTTACCTCGATCTGGCTATGGCTTTTGTGCCACAATCCGGATCGAATCGTACTTGTTTTCATCAGCAGCCAAAATTGTTTTTAGCAGTAGCTTCCAAGCTTGGACTTTACTGTTTTCTTTGGGCTTTACGATTTGATGAGATCCAATTGAATCGAACACAGTGAAAATTTTTCTTTCATCATTGATCCAAGTGTTGTCAAATTGGCGATAGTAGCCATTAAATTGGGTAGAAATTATCTCAAATCCTACTTTTTCACAGATAGCGCGAAAGCTCTGCGGTGTGAAGAAATACAAATGCCTTGGTACATCTAGATGCATCCATGCAATCCCTGATGACTTCAACCCAATACAAGAGTTATTTGGTACTTCCATCACCAATTTTCCGCCATCCACGAGCAACTGCATGGCATTGCGGAGTGCAAGTAAAGGATCTCTGGTATGTTCGAGTACGTGGTTCATCACAATTATGTCGTACTGTCTAGACTTGACTTCCGGAGGCAAAGATTCAGCAGTACCATCAAATACATTAAGACCTCGCTGCTGGGCCAAAACCAAAGCTTGTTGATCGGGTTCAACGCCCCAGACTTTGTGGCCATCTGCTTGCAGTTCTTGCAGCAGGTGTCCGTTGGCGCAACCAATTTCTAAGATTGAGGAGGAAGCAGTCCCGAACTGTTGCTTCCACCATTTACTTGTGACATCTACTCCGCGATCGAAACGCCAAGCTAGATGGGTACGCAATTTATCGAAGAAGGAAATAGAAGAGACAGATACGAAGCCTGTAAAGTCTATATGATGAGTATAATACTCATCGATGTCGTAGAAGCTGGCGATTTTGTTGAGTTCGGGTAGAGGATGAATGCATCCAAGTTGTGACTTTTCGCACCAGTACAATTGAAATGACTCTTTGTTTCGAGGTCTGCGCCAATCACCGGGTATGAATAGCCACGGTTTCATACTCTGTCCAGATATCGGACAGGCGACGGTAGGGCTTAAGCACTGTTGACTTTGCTGCATTTTAGTTTTCATTACTTAGGTACTTGATGTACTAATAACCACTGATGTTAAATTTCAACTCCGGAAATAAATTATGTGCCCGTGACAATTGCGGAATCTGAAATACAGCGGATGACTGCCCCAAAATTATTAGGTTTCGGAAACAGGATTGCTGCGGCGTGGTTTTCAGCTTACATCGAATTTAAGCTAACGCATTTAACTTGCTTTGTCACGTGTGATAAAAAACTACACATTCCGCTAGCTGGGTGTGAGTAAGTTTTTCTATTGTCAATAATTCAGCAATAATTCAAGTATAAATTAAGTTCAGTAAGTAGCTAGACAAAATTAATTACATAGTTTTTTCCAAATTCTTTCAGGATTTTTTCCACAGATGTAACAAAAGTT
>NZ_JAUBQW010000077.1:0-30173 GCF_036701485.1 Microcoleus sp. Pol11C3
GCCTTATCTTTAGTTGAGTTTGAATATATCGGTCGCTCCTATTCATAGTTTGCGATCGATTATTCAGCAAGCCCTATATAGCTTTGTATACCCCGCGAAAACAGAGCTCCTATCATATAACTCCCCGCCCAAAGCTATAGACCAAGATGCCTCACCCTGAACTTTGAGGTAAAAAGACCCTCCTGGCTCGTCTGGAGGAATGATTATTTCTTTCGTCTCAGAGTGTCCACCGCGTGCTTGCAGTCCGAGAAAATCCCCTTGATAAAATAAAGCTGTAGCCCCTGCCAAATTGTAGGAGTTTTTGCCTTCTAGTACTAGATAGTTAGCAATGTAAAAAGGGTTTAATATTCCCCCGGAAACTGCAACTTGTTCCCATCCTATTCCTGTAAGCGAGGAGTTATTCACCGTGAAAGAACCGTCAGCGGCACGTTGCGCAGAGAAAGAGTAGGTAAGTACGGCGGCTTGTGCTTTGTCTACTCCTACCAATGACACGACCCCAAACACACTTAAAATTGTGCTAGCGATCGCACTTCCTAATCTCTGCCTTTGTTTCTGATTCATAGTCTACCTCATCAGATTTTATTTAAATGTATTCGATTGAAGAAAGCGATCGCACGTAAGTATCCACATTCTTAACATACAGATATGTGTTGGGACGCGAGGTTTTGGGGATACGGAAACTCCAAGGCGTTAATCTCGATCGAGATTATGTAACAGAGTGGGCCCAGCGTTTGGGGGTTGTGGATGCTTTAACTCAAACTCTGACGCTCGGGCGGACTCTGAACAAATACAGCACTTCCGGCTATTACAATACTTCGGACAGTTTTAGAGCCGAGCGAGTGTCCGAACCCATTACTGGCTATATAGTGGACTATTTTTTCAATAGACCTCTTGCAAAAATAACTAGGACGGGCAAGATGCCCATCCCACAAAAAACATTTTTTCTTGTGGAACGGGCATCTTGCCCGTTCCAAAATTTGATTAAAAGGACTTTTGCAAGAGGTCTAATGTTTAAGTCGAGCGCTAAGTTGCCTAAAATGGGTTAAAAATGGCAGGGCTTCCTCCGTAAGGCTTACAGGGTCGTTAAAAAACTGTCCGAACTATTGCTATTATGAAGCACACTTTTACTCGTATCCCTTTCCTGTCCTAACTTTCGATACTGTCTACGTACCTCATAGCTGCCGGAAGTGCTGTATGTCATCCAATTGCCTTAAATCATATTTAGTGTTATTTGTCAATACGCAATTTATCTAAAATTTACCCCAACATTGTGCCCTGTGTTCTGTGCCGTCTTCCTTCTTCCTTCTCTTAGAAATTCTTCACAAATAGATTGACTGTGATACTATCTGGATGGCTGTGAGTAGCTGAGGGAAGCCAAGGGGCTTGATTCCTGTGGTGGTGGAGGAGAATCCAGGAGTGCTAGATAGGATGTCATTGGGATACGCAAACGTTTTCGCCCAGCGAAGTCAACCCGAACCCCTCCGCATTGGGGTCATTGGGGTTGGCAATATGGGCCAGCACCACACGCGAGTTCTGAGCTTGCTAAAAGATATCGAGCTCGTGGGTGTTGCAGACATAAATGTAGAGCGGGGAATAGATGTAGCAAGCAAATACCGGGTTCGCTTCTTTGAAGACTACCGAGATTTGCTCGCCCACGTAGATGCAGTTTGCGTCGCCGTTCCAACTCGCCTGCATCACCCTGTGGGGATGTCTTGTCTCCAAGCGGGTGTTCACGTTTTAATTGAAAAGCCGATCGCGGCTAGCATTGCCGAAGCCGAATCTTTGGTCAACGCGGCTGCTGAGGCCCACCGGATTTTACAAGTGGGTCACATCGAGCGCTTCAATCCAGCTTTTCAGGAACTCGGCAAAGTGCTGAAAACTGAAGAGTTACTGGCATTGGAAGCTCACCGGATGAGTCCCTATTCCCAGCGGGCTAACGACGTATCGGTAGTTTTGGATTTAATGATCCACGACATCGACTTGCTCCTGGAATTAGCAGATTCCCAAGTGGTGAAGCTGACGGCCAGTGGCAGCAGGGCCTCAGATTCAGGTTATTTAGACTACGTGACAGCGACGCTGAACTTTGCTAACGGCATTGTCGCCACCTTGACTGCGAGTAAGGTGACGCACCGCAAACTCCGTTCAATCGTGGCTCACTGCAAAAATTCTCTGACAGAGGCAGATTTTCTCAACAACGAAATCTTGATTCACCGACAAACAACCGCCAATTACGTGACGGATTACGGTCAGGTGCTTTACCGTCAAGATGGGTTGATCGAGAAAGTTTACACCAGCAATATAGAACCGCTCCACGCAGAATTGGAGCATTTTATTAATTGCGTGCGGGGTGGAAATCAGCCTTCAGTGGGAGGAGAACAAGCTCTCAAAGCTCTGCGGCTTGCGAGTTCGATCGAGCAAATGGCTCTCGACGGTCAAGCTTGGTACCCGAAAGAGCTAGAGTCTACTTTGCAAGTTAGCTAAATCGAGACAAATCGTGTCGTTTCCGGGTGCTTTTACAGTTTGGGTTTGTTGTTCGTTGAAGACAGTAACTGTTCCCATGCAACCGGATTCGATGTCAGTCGATTTGAGATTTGAGACGGGGGCGCGAGCATTTCGGCGAGCGCGAGCGTCGAAGGATTTTAGACTTTAGATTGACCCTGCAGATGAATCTGGGGGCTTGAACTAAGGTTTAAAATTTTTTGCTCTCCACAACAGGAGTCGGGGGCAATTATCCGTCTTGAGGTGAGGTCACGATTTATGCCAAAAAAGAGCGACTATTTGACGACTGATGGTTTTGCTCACTAGCTGATTTCCTTGAGGACTGAGGTGAATGCTGTCTCGATACAAAGTTGGAAGTTCGGCCCCACAATTGAAAATGGGAAGAAAATCTATGTAAGTAATTTTCTCAGTTTCGACGAGTTCGGCGAGACGCGCTCTAGCCTTGACTTCCCAGTCGCGAGGGCCCGGGTCGCCGACTTCGCCTCGCTTGGGCGTGACGGCTAGCAAAAACTCGACGTTGGCCGATACAGCTATTTTCTGGATTTGGCGAATAGCTTCTAAGTTGCAGCCTACTACATCGCCGCTTGTGGCTCCGGGTGCTGCCAATTGGGGAGTCGGCACTGGAGGTAGCAGATAGCGGCTCAATAACTCTAGCGCAGCCGATCGGGGTTTGTGATCCGGGTAAGATCGATCGCGACCCACAACCACAGGACAGGGAGCCGATGCAAAAAAATCGTCCGTATTGAGCAGCAACACCACAGCATTTGCCCCAAAAACACCGAACCGCTTGGCGTAAGCAAGTTGATTCCTCGGCCCCCAAGAATTCGCTGAGGCGTTGAGAACTTCAAAATCTGAATAGTTGACTTGTGAACCTAATTGTGCATTGCTCGCCAGATTCTGTACTTGCAGTGTCAAATCCCGAGCCATAATTTCCGAGATCGTATCTGTCTGATGTGTCCACCAACCGCCGTTGGCGACAGAATCTCCCAACAGCAAGACGCGCAGAGTTTCTGGAGGGGGTATCGGGGCGATCGATCCGCTACGCATCGAATACTCGTTAATCTCAATCCGGTTGCCCAAGCGGCGCACCTTTTGGTTGGGCGCCAACAAATAGCCGCACTCGGCATCGGCAATGTAAATCAAGGGATTGCCAAAACCCAGCAGCACCCGCAGCAGCACTTCGATTGCTGCCCACAATCCTACGGTGACAGCCAAAATTATGAGAACAACTTTCACCACTTAACCTCGAGAGAGAAGGAAAAACCCCTGCCGACACCAAGGTATAAAAAAGAATGCAACTGCACTCAAGCTCTCAACCCCGATTGTAGTCAGTCGATTTTAGATTAAAGATTAAACATTGACTCCACAGATGAACCTGGGATATCTCCCTAAAATCTCAACTTTTTTGCTTTCCTGGACTCCTATCTTGAAGCAAGTATCCGTCTTTAAGTGAGCTCAGTAGGTCGCCCTAGGAAAATCTAAAATCTAAAATCTAAAATGTTATGGCTGCGGGGTTTGAGCAACTTGGCGGCCCGATTAAGTCAACCGAATCGCCCCCGTGGATATAGAATTCTAGAATATACCGTCAAAATCCGCCGTCAGCCGTCAGTGAACTTGGTGGTTTCAGGAAAATCCGTGGACTTAAAACAAATATTCAAAACGCCGAATCCCATAATCGGTGTCGTACATTTACAGCCTTTGCCAACTTCTCCCCGCTGGGGCGGAAACCTCAAAGCTATTATCGGAAGAGCCGAGCAAGAGGCTACAGCGCTGGCTTCGGGTGGCGCAAACGGTATCATAGTCGAGAACTTTTTCGACGCTCCTTTTGCTAAAGACAGCGTAGATCCGGCGGTGGTAAGTGCCATGACTCTGGTAGTTGAGAGGCTAACAAATCTCGTGACGCTGCCGATCGGCGTTAACGTGCTGCGAAACGACGCCCACAGCGCGATCGCCATCGCCTCCTGCACAGGAGCTCAATTCATCCGCGTCAACGTTCTCAACGGCATCATGGCTACAGACCAAGGCTTAATTGAAGGCCAAGCTCACCAGCTACTGCGCTACCGCCGGGAATTGGGCAGCGATGTCAAAATATTAGCAGACGTGTTAGTCAAGCACGGGCGCCCCCTAGGCAGCCCCAACTTGACCACAGCCGTTCAAGAGACGATCGGGCGAGCTTTAGCCGACGCCGTAATCCTTTCCGGCTGGACAACGGGTAGCCCTCCCAATCTCGAAGACTTAGAACTCGCGAGTGCAGCAGCAGCCGGAATTCCAGTTTTCATCGGCAGCGGCGCCTCGTGGGAAAACATTTCCACCCTCATGCAGGCCGCTGACGGCGTAATCGTATCGAGTTCCCTGAAGCGAAACGGCCGCATCGAGCAGCCAATCGATCCGATCCGCGTCAGTCAGTTTGTAGAAGCAGCCCGCCGCAGCTTGTCACAGAAAGAACGCGAACAGGAAAACAGAGACGCTAATGGCTCAAGAGGGCCCACACCGGAACCGGGCAAAGTCACAAGTAAAACGTAAAATGAGAATAGTTGACTGTTGGCAGTTGGCAGTAGTCATCAGTTATCAGTTATCAGTCATTAGTTAACAATTAACAGTCATTAGTCAACAGTCAACAATTCCCAATTCCCCCATTACCAAATCAAAAAATGATTCGCCGACGTTCAACCCCTTGGATTCATCGCTGGTCTAGGACTCTGATGGCAGCGATCGCAGCCATAGGCGTCGTAGAAACGGCCTATCTCACGATCGCTAAATTCACGACTGGCTCGGTCATTTGTCCCACCAGCGGCTGTGACAAAGTTCTCAACAGTCCCTACGCTACAGTCTTTGGCACAGTGCCTTTAAGTTTGTTAGGCTGTCTAGCTTACCTGAGCATAGCAATCCTGGCATGGGCCCCCAAAGCTGTAAATCCCGACACCAAGAAAGGACTGCACTCTCAACTAGAAAATAAAACTTGGCAAGCGCTATTTATCATCACCGCTGCGATGGTAATTTTCAGCAGCTATTTGATCTATTTGATGGCTTTTGAAATTCAGGATCTGTGTATTTATTGCGTCACTTCTGCCTTATTTTCGCTGTCGCTGTTTGTGCTGGTGCTAGTCGGGCGCGAGTGGGAAGATATCGGACAGTTGGTGTTTACAGGCATTTTGGTGGCAATGGTGAGTTCGATCGGTGCCTTGGGACTTTATAACAGCGTCAACTCACCTCCTCCTATTGTCTCTACCGCCGGAATTGAACCCCCTGCAGTCACTACAACCTCCGGCCCGGCACAAATTGCTTTGGCCCGCCACCTCCGACAAATTGGCGCTAAAGAGTACGGCGCTTACTGGTGTCCCCACTGCCACGACCAAAAAATACTGTTCGGCAAAGAAGCAGCCAAAATAATTGATTATTTTGAATGCGATCCCAAGGGGCAAAATTCCCGCGCTGAAATTTGCCAAGCTGCGGCTGCGAATATTAAAGGTTTCCCGACTTGGGAGATTAAAGGTCAGTTTTATTCCGGGACGCAATCTTTGGATAAACTCGCTGATTTATCGGGTTACACCGGCCCGCACAACTTTCAAAACTAACAGAAAGACTTGAGATTATAGATGACAGATTTTAGATTAATTGGCTAAAAATTTCCTGCTTTTAAACTTAGTTTATCGTTTGCTAGTTCGGGAAAATTAATCTAAAATCTCGCATCTATAAAATCAATAAAAAAATAGGAAAAATTAGTTAGAACGAAAAAGTTTAAAACAATTTGTTGTTCTGTAGTATTTAGATCGGTGAAGAACTATTAAAACTTTTACATAAAAATGCAAGAAACCGGGTTTCTGCTTCCAGAGTTATTGTTGAAATGAGATATTTTGGTTGCGAAACCGGGTTTCTGCTGTTGCAGCCCGATCGCACCGAAAAACCAAAAAATTGGATAATCATAAATCAAAAATCGACTGAGCCGAAAAACCAAAAAATTGGATAATCATAAATCAAAAATCGACTAAGCCGATCATCCCGGAGATCTAAAAGCTATATGCAGTAGTAGCTTAGATGCTCGAAGGGCGAGGCAGGAATCCTGAAAATATGCTAAAAACTATCAAAAAATGGCTGAATCGAGAACGCCGAGTATTGATTACTGCGAGTGCCGTTGCTAGTGCGGTCATTGTAATGCGCTGGTTCGGATTTTTTCAGGTGTGGGAATGGGTTGCTTTCGACCACTTTGTGCGCTGGCGGCCGGCCGAACCAATTGATTCGCGCATCGTCATTGTAGAAATTAAGGAAGCTGACTTGCAAAAATACGGCTACCCAATTTCGGATGCTGTCTTGGCCCAATTGCTGCAAAAATTGCACGCGGGCAAGCCGCGGGCGATTGGTCTCGACGTTTACCGAGATTTGCCAACTCAACCCGGTAACGCCGAATTGCTCAAAACTTTTAAAACTATTCCCAACTTAATCGGCATTGAGTTGATGCCAGACGAAACCAGGCTCGGAGTTCGCCCGCCTCCGGTAGTGGACAAGCTCGATCGAATCGGTTTCAACAACGTTGTCATCGACGCTGACTCAAAAGTGCGCCGAAATTTGCTCTACGCTTGGCCCGGAGACGGCAAAACTCATCAAAGTTTCGCACTGAGACTGGCTTTGCTTTACCTCAAAAGCGAAGGAATTTCCCCTCAACGAGCAAGAGTCAATCCTAAATACTTGCAGTTAGGCAAGGGGGTTTTTCGGCCTTTTCAACCGAATGACGGTGGTTACGTTCGATCGGACAGCCGTGGCTATCAAATTTTGACCAACCTGCGCGGCTCGCGAGGCAGTTTTCGCAGTGCATCGATGAACGATGTGCTCTCTGGCACAGTACCTGCTGATTTTGTACGATCGCGCGTTGTCTTGATCGGCTCAACTGCCCCCAGCCTCAGAGACTTTTACCAAAATGCTTACAGTTCAGGTTGGTTTGATCCTCCCCAGCAAATACCGGGAGTTGAGCTTCAGGCTCATTTCTTGAGCCAAATTTTAAGTGCGGCCCTCGACGGGCGCGGGGGTATCAATGTCTGGCCAGAGGCTGCGGAGTTGCTGTGGATTTTACTGTGGTCTTGGGCCGGAGCAAATGTGAGTTGGAATTTGCGATCACTTAGTCGATCGGCTTACTGTTTATCAAGTATCTGTATAGGTCTGAGTGCCAGTTTATACTTAGCCTTTTTAGCCGGCTGGTGGCTGCCGTTAATTCCTACAATCCTCAGTCTTTTGGGTTCTGGTGTCGCAGTTGTGGGCTATCTGGCTCATTTACAAGAAGAATTAAAACGGTCTAAAGAATTTTTACAATCGCTAATCGATACAATTCCCGACCCGATTTTTGTCAAAGATCGAAATCACCGCTGCGTTGTTTTGAATCAGGCCTATTGTCGGTTTATCGGCTATCCTTTAGAAAATTTAACCGGCCGCACAGATTACGATTTCTTTTCCCAAGACGAAGCCGATATATTTTGGCAGCAAGACGAATTAGTATTGCAAACTCACCAGCCGCGAGAAAATGAAGAATATTTTACCGACGCTCACGGAATTACGCATCTAATTGCGACTAAAAGATCCCTGCATAAAGATGCTGCCGGCAACCTATTTTTAGTCGGCGCAATCAGAGATATTACCGAGCGCCAACTTCGGGCAAATGCCCTAGAGCAAAAAAATGCTGAGCTCAGCCACCAAGCTTATCACGATGCTCTGACCGGTTTGCCCAACCGCCAAATGTTCTACGAATGCTTGCATCGGTCTCTAGAAATAGCCTCCAGCACTCAGGAATTGGTAGCTTTACTCTTTTTAGATTTAGATGGATTTAAGTCAATCAACGACACTCTCGGACACAATGTGGGCGATTTACTCTTAAAAACAGTTGCCAGTCGGCTCAAAAAATGCTTGCGCGGCAGCGATACTATCTCGCGGTTGGGTGGCGACGAGTTCACAGTCATTTTGCCCGCAATTCCAGGTCGCGAGGAAGCTGCCAAAGTAGCGGAAAAAATTTGCGACGCCATCATGCAGCCTTTTATTTTAGAAGAACATACAGTTTCTGTAACTACAAGTATTGGCATTAGTTTATATCCCATTGATGGTCAAGAGCCAGAGATTTTAGTTAAGAATGCAGATGCTGCGATGTATCGTGCTAAGGAACGCGGGAAAAATCAATATCACTTTTATTAATTAAGACCCGTTAAAAACATAATGCAACTGTAGGTAAAGTCCCCAGCCCCATATTGATAAGTCATTTGTAATTATTCAATTTTTTTATATAAAATCTCAATTATTTCAGACAAAATTTGAGCAATTTCTAGACCTCAAAGGCTAATTGAGCCGTGAGGGAGATATTATTTCAGGCTGTTGTGCAGCTAACTTAAAAAAATAGGTCGCTCCTTAAACTTTAAGCCCTCTAAGCTTTTTGAAACTGTTCAAAAAAATGTCCAAAGTAGTCAAATCTCAAATCTCATAACTTAAAATTTTCTAATTAGTCATCTGCCATTAGATAGAGTTAGTAAAATATAAAACTTATGAGAGCAACTTGCCCTCTCCTCTAAATGTTACAAAATTTTAAAATAAATCACAACCTGAAACCAAATTTAAATCGTCGAAAAGCCTTAATGTAAAAAAATTTACGTAAACTTATGAAACTTAATTAAAGAAAATGTAAAGATATCAGTGGAACTACGGAAATTGATAGATATAATAGGTGGTAGGGACGTGCATCAACTACGGTGATTTGAATAAGGCTGTGAATACTATGCGTACTTTGATTAAGCTCACAACAACGGCAACCCTGGCGGCCTGCCTGCAAGTGAATATAGTCGGCACCGCAAATGCGGCTCGACTTGCCAGCAACTCAACGAGCAATTTCACAAAAGCCCGTAGCGCGGGCAAGATCCCGACGCCATCGACCTCCAGAGTTTTGACAGTTGCACAAACCTCTAGGTTTCCAAATTACCCAAAACAATACGAACCAGACCCGAACGGGAACCCCAAAAGTGACGGTACGGGAACGCGCTGACCCCAAATTTTCAATAAATTTTCAATCTTCTATTCGCGGAGATTTGTACCAATTCGATTGGTTAATTAAAGTATGGCTGCACCAATCCGGATCGGTGAGGGGATAGTCCACTCGGTAATGACCGCCACGGCTTTCAGTGCGAAACGCAGCACTTTTGACAATTAAATAGCCGATATCCAATAAATTCCCCACTTCTCCCCAATTTCGCAAAATTGAGCTATTCTCCGTCTCAGCAGGGGAAAAATCAATAATTTGTCCGGGTCGTAAATTATCAAGCGTTTGACTCAAAGGCAACGAAGCAAATTCTTGCCGCCAAATCTCAAGTTGGACGAGCGCACTTTCCAAATCGCGTTGTCCTCGGCAAATTCCCGCACTCTGCCACACCAAATTCGGCAATTCGACCCGCAACTTGTCGATCGCCTCAATATCCTTTTCAGAAATTGATTTTTCCAAGATTTCCCCTGCCTCGAACTGATCGGCGAATGCCTCGGGCCTTCCACCTTCTAGCTGCAAAAGTCCCATCTGCGCCCCAAAAACCAGACATTCCAGCAGCGAATTGCTCGCCAACCGGTTAGCGCCGTGTACCCCAGTGCTCGCAGTTTCTCCCACCGCGTACAAACCCGGAATCGAAGTTTGATTAAACTTGTCAGCGACAATTCCTCCCATCCAGTAATGGGCCGCAGGCGTCACCGGCACCGGTTCGGAAAAAATATCAATTCCCCAATCAGCGCACACTTGAATAATATTTGGAAACCTGTAGCGCAGTCGATCGACCGCTATCGGGCGCAAATCGAGCCAAACATGAGGTTCCCCCGTCTTCTGCAAGTGGCGGAAAATAGCGCGGCTGACAACATCCCTAGGGGCGAGTTCCCCGCTGGGGTGAGAGTCAAAAGCAAAGCGATATCCCTTACTGTCAACCAAATGAGCTCCTTCTCCCCGCACCGCTTCGCTAATGAGAAACCGAGGCGCGCCCGCTGTGCTCAGCGCCGTCGGGTGAAACTGCACAAATTCTAAGTCTCGCAGCAGCGCCCCGGCTCGCCACCCAATTGCCACCCCGTCCCCGGTACTTACCGAGGGATTGGTCGTTTGAGCAAAAACCTGTCCGCCGCCGCCTGTCGCCAGCACCACCGCTTTGGCCCGCAGCCACTTGACTTGTGAGCCACAAATCGAGCTAATCCCCTGACAGCGCCCGGTTTCGTCTAGCCACAGACTCAAAGCAAAGGCAGGAGATACGAGTTGAATGTTTTTGCGGCTCAATACTTTTGCTGTCAGCGTACTGATCACGGCTTTGCCCGTAGTGTCGGCGGCGTGGAGAACTCGGCGGCGGGAGTGGGCTGCTTCTAGGGTGAGGGCTAAATCTGGGCCGGTGCGATCGAATGCAACGCCCATTTTCACGAGGGAGTCAATGCAAGCACCAGCTTCTTCGACTAAAAATTTCACGGCTTCCAAATCGCAAAGACCGGCTCCTGCAGCCAGTGTATCTTGAACGTGCAGCGCTGCCGAATCTTCAGGGGCGATCGCTGCGGCAATCCCTCCTTGAGCCCAATCACTAGCAGAAACAGGCAGGGTATTTTTATTGATCAAGCCCACCTGCAAATGCTCTGGCAGGCAAAGTGCTGTGTACAAACCCGCCGCGCCAGCACCTATTACCAATACGTCAAATTTGTCAGTCATAAGTCGGCCGCCAGTCGATTTTAGATTTTAGATTTTAGATTTTAGAATTGACTCCACAGATAAATCTGGGGAATTGAACTAATGTCTGTCGATCGAGTTTATATTTTAGATTTTAGATTTTAGAATTCACTCGACAGAGGAATCTGGGTAACCCGCTTATTTCAATCTAGGAAATTTTTGCGGGCTTTTGCCGAATGGTAGTTGAAAGTAAGTCTTGAGAAATTAAAGGCAGAAGTCATCAGCCTATAGAAAAAAATCTTTTCTTTCGGCCGTTTGCCTTCTGCCAAATGACTTCTGCCTTCAAATGAGACCCGCTGCTACCTAGTCGTAGAGACCATTATTTAACCTGGTGTCTCCTTCAATAAAGACTGATTCAACATCAGTTACGGTGAATTTGTCCATGTTAGCTTGCAGCACTTTTTTCTGAGCGTCCGTCAAGTCTGAAATGTTGAGTACGTCCTCAACTTTTTCGTAAGGAGCATTCTTAATAATTACTCGAGCTAAAGTGGGATACAACCCTCGAAAGTCCCGAAAGTCCCGGACGGCGCTGTTGTTCAAATCAAGTTTTTTGCCGTATTCTGTGGCCAGCTTCTCATCGGCGCGATTGGTTCTAGCCGGAGCTTCAACAGCTAGGAGCGAGGATGATGGCAAGACGATACGGCTTAATGACGCCGCGATCGCGCTTTGGTCTCCAGCCCATGCAAAGCAGCCCAGCACTAAGCCCAATACTGCCAATAGACGACCCAATCGTTTCATGAAGTTTTGTCTCCCAATTTCATACACAGCATTTATGTAGAGACTACCATTTTGCTTATGCAGTTTTTCAGATAAATCCGCAACACGTAGAGGGCTGTTATAAACTTTACATTTAGGCATTGACATCACGGACGATATATGATATCGATTCCGGTTGCACCGGAATGCTTGTTGACGGTTGACGGTTGACGGTTGACTGTGAGTCAAAAAAATGAAAATTGCGCGCTATATTTATTGGCCGCTTGATTCGACTTTATGCCCGAGGATGAAGCGCGGATATCATATCAATTCCGGCTGCGCCGGAATTGATATGATATCTCTCGAAATTGAGGCATCGCAGGCAAGTTTATAAAAGGCCCTCCCCATGAAAAACTCGGACTCCCATTTTAAGGGTTAATTTTTGCCCCGCACCCAATTTTCAAGCTATTGAGAACTCTTTCCTTTCGTTTTGAGAAAAGCGTTCAAGTCAGCATAAGTACCGCCGTAGGCCAGGCTGGGATTTTCGTAACCCTTCAAAGCAACGGTGTGCTGCTCGAAAGCGCCCTGGGCACCCAATTGAGTCAGGTATTTGTATGTCGTTTCTCCCACAGCGATATCCTTGCCAAGTTGCTTGGTGCAAGATTCCAGGCGAAATGCTGCGTTTACAGTATCTCCCAAGGCGGTATAGTCCGATCGGTCGCTGCTGCCAGAATTTCCCACCATTGCATAACCGGTATTGATGCCTGCCCCGACTCGCAAAGGAAAAGGCAGGGGGTAACGGCTGCTGAGTTCGTCTGTTGCCTTGTGCAGTTCGCTCAAAGCTTGGCAAATCCGCATCATTTCCTCGCTGCTGACACCGCTGGTTTTGTGGAACCAGACAGCCATGATGGCATCGCCGATGTATTTGTCCACCCAACTGCCGTGTTCGCGAATGATCAGTCCTGCTTTGCGGAACCAACTGCCGATGACTTCTGAGAGTAGGGTTTCGTCTAGCTGCCTAGTCAAAACAGTAAAGTCTCGGATGTCCATTACCATGACGCTAATCAGGCTACGCACAGTCAAAGTTGCCGTAAAATCGTCAGAGTCTGTCTCGTGTATTGGCTCGATCCGGTGGCCGGCACTTGGGTTGTAGAAGTCCAATTCGGTTTGACCGAAAATAATCCGATCGCCATTTCTGAGAGTCACAGGAATACTGACGCGCCGCCCGTTGACAAAGGAACCGTTGCGGCTGCCCAAGTCAATCAGGTAGAACTCTCCTGTCTCCATTTGCTGTAACATCGCGTGATTACGGGAAATCCAGCGATCGGTCAGTACAAAATTATTGTCATCGCTCCGCCCTACTGTCCAGCAATTGCTGCCGGAGAGCGGCAAGTAGCGATTGCCGCTTTTCTCTGTACGAAGTACCAAATGTGGATTGGCTTGCAAAGTCACCACAGCCCTAAAAACGACATCAAGTCAACCGATTTGAGGTTTTAAACTTTAAATTTTAACTTTACCGCGCGGCTTATAACTGAGATTACTGCTAAAAAACCTCAAATCGCCTGTTCTCAAATCTAAAATTGTTTAGTCGATCGTCGATGCACCAAACCATATAGGATTGCCGAACCACAATTCGATCGCCAGCGAAGGTAGTTATGGTTCGATCATAAGCGAAATTGTCATATTTTTCACCCCAAAGATATATCTGGGAAGTTAAATTTGCTGCTGGTTGCGGAAAATATGACTATCTACCCAATATTCTACCTAATGTTGCCTACCGCACCCAGAGCCAAGTTTTATTTATGCTCAGGGGCAGCAAAAAACTGGAAAATGGCTCTCCGGCTCAGACCTACGGTGGTTAAACACAAGGTATCTTTAAGATTTGTTGCTTAACTTCATGTTTTTGAAGATATCAACAAGCCTTTTCCTCGCTGCGGCGGTCAATAAATTAGAAACACGAGAATTTTATGTTGTCGAAAAGAATTTTACCTTGTCTGGATGTCAAAGCCGGTCGCGTGGTCAAAGGTGTCAATTTTGTCAACCTTCAGGATGCTGGCGATCCAGTAGAAATGGCTCAGGTTTACAATGATGCGGGTGCTGACGAGTTGGTGTTTCTGGACATTACCGCGACTCACGAAGACCGGGACATTATTATTGATGTGGTGTACCGAACGGCCGATCGCGTATTTATCCCTTTGACGGTGGGCGGCGGTATCCAATCCTTAGACACAATTAAAAGTTTGTTGAGGGCGGGCGCTGATAAGGTGAGTATTAATTCGGCGGCGGTGCGCGATCCGAGTTTAATTGACAAAGCCAGCGATCGATTTGGCAATCAGTGCATTGTAATCGCGATCGACGCCCGCAAACGGCAAGACGCGGATAATCCTGGTTGGGACGTGTACGTGCGCGGAGGGCGAGAAAATACCGGCAAAGATGCGATCGCCTGGGCCAAAGAAGCCGAACAGCGCGGCGCGGGCGAAATTCTGGTGACAAGCATGGACTCGGACGGTACTCAAGCGGGTTACGATTTGGAATTAACTCGAAGCATTGCCGAAATTGTCGAAATTCCCGTCATTGCTTCCGGCGGCGCCGGCAACTGTCACCACATCTACGAAGCCGTGACTGAGGGCAAAGCAGAAGCAGCCCTGCTGGCTTCCCTGCTGCATTACGGGCAACTCAGTGTAGGAGAAATTAAAACTTATCTAGCAAAATGTCAAGTTCCCGTGCGACAGCAGCAGCCATTAGTTATTAGTCATTAGTCAGTGGATAGTCGGGCGCATCTCATATCTTCCAACATTTTGCACAAACCGCTCTGCGGGTTCACTCAAGCGCCCTCTCACATTGCAAACAGGCTAAATAAACCGGCCCCCACCCCACGATAAAACCAGTTACTGAGATTGATACTGCTATGTGAGGCGCATCCGAAGGCACTTATAGAGAATTTTTTTGCTTCTACACAAGTGCCTTCTACATAAATGTCTTGGGGCGACCCAGGCCAGTCATCTAGATATATTCCCTGAGAAGGATTTCAAGTACCAGCTTTTTCAGCTAAATATTATATATTAGCTCAATTTGAAAGAAAGCAACGGTTGCTTTTCTCAAACTTGAGTTAAAGATTGTGCAGAATATGAGTGAGCTTCAGCCTGTTAACAATCTTAGCGATCAAAACTTCTAAAAACGGAGAAATTTTGTATGTCTTTTATCAGCTTTAACTTCCCTGCCAAGCGTTTAGTCCGCACTTTAATAGCTGTTTGTTTTTGTGCTTTGATGTTTGTTTCTAATGCTTTCCCGGCTTTTGCAGTTACTAGCAGCCCCACCAAAGGTGAAGACCAACTTTTAGGAATTGAAAAAGAATCTCAAGAAGCTGTACTGAAAAAACCAATGTCCTTGGAAGAAACTCAAGAAAAAGCCAGCAAAGGACCCAACGAAGTTCAGGGAGACGCTGACATTGAAAAAATGAAAAATCCTTCCAATACACAAGCTACATCCTTTGAGCAACAAGTCAAAAAAGCGGTCAACAAAATTAAAGACTAACTCAGCGCGCAGTAGTCAGCGGACAGTTGTCAGTATAAAAGATTAGGGACACGGCGCGGTGCGGTGTCCCTAGAGTTTTTTTGTGTAGATACACCGCACCGCGCTACCTCTTTTGAAAGGCCGTATCCAATCTAAATTTAGCTTTAGTTTTCATAATTGGTCTTAGATGGAATAAAAAAGTGGAAAGGACTTGGCATCTTTCGGCTTTACGAACACTCTTTGCTGGGGCTGCAAAAGCAAGCTATCGAATCTTTCTCTCGTCAAATTAGCGTTTACTACTTGACCGTCATCTAAGGTTAATTCTACCTGAATTTCCCATCCCAAATGAATCAAACGACTGATTCTTGCAGGCACTGTTGCACTATTTTCTGTAGTTTCAATTAGTACGTCGTGAGGGCGCAAGAAAATCTCCGGGTGGGCTGATTCAAACCCGTTACCTTGAAACATCCTCGAACTGCTGGGTAATACATTGACTGGGCCGATAAAACTCATTACGAAAGCACTCGCTGGATTGTCGTAAATTTCTGCGGGTGTGCCGACTTGTTCGATTTTACCTTTATTCATTACTGTAATTTGATCGGCCACTTCCATCGCTTCTTCTTGATCGTGTGTCACAAAGACTGTGGTAACGTGAACTTCGTCGTGCAGTCGCCGCAACCAAGCACGCAAATCTTTGCGAACTTTGGCATCAAGAGCTCCAAAAGGTTCGTCTAGCAGTAATACTTTTGGTTCCACAGCCAGGGCTCTGGCGAGGGCCACGCGCTGCCGCTGGCCTCCTGAAAGTTGCGACGGGTATCTATTGCCCAATCCTGCCAATTGCACTAAATTCAACAATTCTTCTACTCGCGATTTGACTTTCGCGGGGGGTATTTTCTGAATTTCCATCCCGAAAGCGATGTTTTTTCGCACGGTCATGTGCTTGAATAGCGCGTAGTGTTGAAACACAAACCCAATTTCGCGGTCTTGGACGCTAGTATTCGTGGCATCTTGGCCTGTTAGCCAGATTTTGCCGGAGTCGGGCATTTCTAAACCTGCAATCAGCCGCAGCAGTGTAGACTTGCCGGAACCAGACGGGCCCAGCAATGCGACTAGGGAACCCGATTCAATTTCTAAGCTGACTCGATCGAGTGCTTGGAAACTGCCAAACTGTTTTGATACGTTTTCTACAACTATGCCCATAGGTAGGAAGAAGGAAGAGGGAAGAGGGAAGAGGGAAGAGGCAGGATACAGGAAGCAAGAGGCAAGAGGCAAGAGGGAAAAATGTTAATCTCCGGTTTGTGGATGGGTTAAGGTAAGTTTTTTTATACCACGATCGAACATCAGTTTGTTAATTGTAGGGTTTTGGCGATCGGTCAGTCGATTTTAGATTTTAGATTTTAGATTTACTTGCAGCTTTGAATCTGGAAGATGGAAGTTTGGTCTAAAATTTTGGGCTCTCCAGGAAAGGAGTCGGGGCTTTTTATCGGTTTTTGGGCGGTGTCAAACAGCCGAAAATTAACAAAAATGCACTTCCAAAACAAAACAACACAATTCTTTGCCACCAAAGTTGGCGTTTGGTACTACAATGCAGCAAAAGTTCAAGCGTTTTTGACTTCAACGGCTGAGGGGATAAAGGAAAATGGGAGATGTTGGACGTGTGCCTGTAGGAATTATCGGCGCTTCAGGGTACGGCGGCGTGCAACTTGTGCGACTGCTGGCAGATCACCCAGCGGCTGAAGTAGTGTATTTGGGCGGGGATAGCAGTGCGGGAAAACCTTTTTCCAGCCTTTATCCGCACCTGACTAACTGCATTGATTTGACAGTCGAGGCGATCGACCTAGACAAAATAGCCGCCAAATGTGAAGTTGTGTTTCTGTCGCTGCCGAACGGTTTAGCTTGCAAAATGGCACCGACGCTGATAGAAAAAGGCTGCAAAGTCTTGGATTTGTCGGCTGACTACAGATTTGAAAATCTGGAAACTTACAAAGCTTGGTACGGCGGCGAGCGATCGGACTCTGAACTGGCTGCAACGGCTGTTTACGGTTTGCCAGAATTGTATCGCGATCGAATTAAAGACGCTCAGTTAGTAGGCTGTGCCGGGTGCTACGTCACTGCTAGTTTATTAGCCCTGGCGCCTTTGCTCAAACAAGGCCTCATTGTGCCCGAAACAGCAATTATCGACGCCAAATCCGGTGCTTCGGGAGGGGGCCGCAAAGCCGAAGTTAATCTCTTGTTGGCTGAAGCAGAGGGTTCTCTGGGCGCTTACGGTGTTGGCCGCCACCGCCACACGCCAGAAATCGAGCAAATTTGCAGCGATTTAGCAGGACACGATATTAAAGTTCAGTTTACTCCCCACCTCATTCCGATGGTGCGGGGAATTCTGGCGACTGTGTACGCAACTTTGCGTGATCCGGGTTTGGTGCGAGAAGATTTAATCACGATTTTCAGCGCTTTTTACCGCAATTGTCCTTGGGTAAAAGTGTTGCCGGCTGGAGTTTATCCGCAAACAAAATGGGCTTGTGGCACAAATTTGTGTTACATCGGTGTGGAAGTCGATCCGCGTACTGACAGGGTGATTGTACTATCGGCGATCGACAATTTAATTAAGGGACAAGCAGGTCAAGGCATCCAGTGCATGAACTTGATGATGGGCTGGGAAGAAACTTTGGGTTTGCCACAATTGGCTTTCTATCCTTAATTGGGCATTGGGCATTGGGCATTGGGCATTGGGCATTGGGCACTGGGCACTGGGCACGAAAATTAAAAATTAACCGATTCCCAATTACCCATGCCCAATTACCCATGCCCAATTACCGATTATCGATCGCTATTTCGGCCCGTAACCGATCGACCCAGCATAAATTGCCCGATCGCCCAATTGATCCTCAATCCGTAACAAACGGTTGTATTTGGCAACCCGTTCGCTGCGACACAAAGAACCAGTCTTGATTTGGCCGGCGCGAGTCGCTACCGCTAAATCGGCAATTGTGGTATCTTCAGTTTCACCGGAACGGTGGCTGATGACGGCTCGATAGCTGTTCCGTTTGCCCAGGTCGATCGTATCCAAAGTCTCCGTTAAAGAACCAATTTGATTCAGCTTAATCAAAATCGAATTGCTAGCTTTCAAATCAATCCCTTTTTGCAACCGCGTGCGATTAGTAACAAACAAATCGTCACCCACCAATTGAACTTTGCTGCCCATTTTCTGCGTCAGCGCTACCCAACTGTCCCAATCGTCTTCATGCAAACCATCTTCAATGGAAATAATGGGATATTGACTCGCCAAACCATCCAAATAATCGATTAATTCTGCAGGCGAATGAGCCACACCGTCGTAAGTGTACTGCCCATCTTTGTAAAATTCGCTAGCAGCAACATCCAAAGCCAAAGCAACTTGTTCACCCGGTTTGTAGCCCGCTTTTTCAATAGCTGCAATCAACAAATCCAAAGCTGCTTGATTGGATTTAAGATTAGGCGCAAAACCGCCTTCATCACCCACACCAGTCAGCAAACCCTCAGCTTTTAAGACTTTACTCAAGGATTCAAATACCTCTGCACCCCAGCGTAAAGCTTCTTTAAAAGATGGCGCACCCACAGGGACAATCATAAATTCTTGAATGTCCACATTATTGTTAGCGTGAGATCCCCCGTTGATCACGTTCATCAAAGGCACGGGTAAAACGTTAGCTAAGGGCCCGCCCAAGTAGCGGTAAAGGGGGAGTCCTAAAGTCTCGGCTGCCGCCTTTGCTGTGGCTAAGGAGACTCCGAGAATGGCATTTGCGCCGAGGTGGGATTTGTTGGGGGAACCGTCCAAGTCAATCATGGTTTTGTCTACCAGCGCTTGGTCGATCGCATCCAGATTCGCCAAAGCGGGGGCAATTTTGTGTTCAACGTTAGCGACGGCTTTCAGGACTCCTTTTCCGCCGTAACGTTTGTTGTCGCCGTCGCGGAGTTCGTGGGCTTCAAAAGAGCCTGTAGAGGCGCCGCTGGGCACTTGTGCGAGCCCGACAACACCGTTAGCTAGGTAAACTTCCGCTTCAATGGTGGGGCGGCCGCGGGAGTCGAGGATTTCTCTGGCTTTAATAAATTCGATCGCAGTGTCTAGCATATTAAGGATTCCTGACTTTACTCACGGTTTGATGACATTTGGCAGTCTGTTGGCTTTCCCACGCTGACTGCTGACGGGTAATAGATTACGCGATCCCCAGAATTATTGCTGCACAGTTCAAAATATTTGCGGATTTGGGCAGTCGGGTGTCAATAAGTTAGGCTTGTTGCATCAGAATCTCCAACAATTTTGACAGTAAGTTGATTTTTTCAACCGTAGATTCACGGGGAGTTTGTAATTGGAACCTTTGCTAACCTCAGAATGTCAACCAAGTCAATCAAAAAAGGAAAAATCTAAGATGTTAGAAACAAATCTCCCAGAACTTAAAGCATTAGCTAACGACTCCGACCCAATTATTCCCGTTCCCCCAAACATTAGATTGCTCACAGGGCCTTTGCGAAATCCCAGCGACCCCAACTTTTTTGACCTTGCTCCCAATGACGATATAGTTCAATTAGCAACCGGAATTCTTCGCAACACTCCCGGAGGTTTGCGCGCCTTAGCGGGCAACGATTTTGTCAGAGGTTCAGATGCTGCCGAACAGATGAACGGGAATAGTGGCAATGATACTTTAATCGGAGGTTGTGGCGACGATACTATTCGCGGTGGCGCTCAAGATTTTGACTACCTCTACGGAGAATGCGGTAACGATGTTCTCAATGGCAACCAAGGCATTGACTACGCTTGGGGAGGCACGGGAAATGACTTTGTTCGAGGCGGTCAAGGGAACGACTGGTTACTAGGAAACAGTGGCAACGATACTCTGATTGGTGATGCTGGAATTGACAAACTTTGGGGAGGTGCAGATGCAGATTTATTTGTCCTCCGCAGAGAAGCGGAAGCAACTTCGCGGCCCTTTGGTTCAGATATACCGCGTCCAACGGGCAATTTTCCTATATTTGTAGATATAGTGCCTGCCGATTTTATCCTCGATTACGATCCGGCTCAAGGTGATACGATCGGGTTAGCTGGAGGATTGACGCGAAATGATATTGTTTTAAGCGAAAAGTTTTTACTAATTGGCGATGCCAGAGAGTTTGACAGTCGCGGCTTTTTTCCCGATCCTCCGACGATCCAAACTGGTGATTTTAAAATACTAAATACTAGGGCGACGGTGATTCGCGAAGCTAGTACGGGAAATATTTTGGGTTTGGTGAAAGAGGTGTCGCCTTCTCAACTTCAGTTTACATCTGTATCCGATGAGGCGATCGCCCTAGGCTAACTCAAATCGGTACAGACTGCTGCTAAGAAAGCAGAACAGGGACGGGGGTGCCACCCGTTCCACAAGCCTGGTTAATTGGAACCTTTGTTAAAATCAGAATGTCAACCAAGTCAATAAAAAAAAGAAAAACCTCAGATGTTAGAAACAAATCTCGGAGAAATTAGAGCATTAGCTGAAAATTCAGACCCAATTATTGCTGATCCCCCTAACATCAAATTACTCACAGGGCCATTGCCAAATCCAGGCAGCGACCCCAAATTTTTTGACTTAACTTCCAATGACGACGCATTTCAATTAGCAAATGGAATTCTGCGGAATACTCCCGGAGGTTTGCGGGCATTAGGTGGCAACGATTTTGTCAGAGGTTCAGGTGGTGCGGAACTGATGAACGGTAACAGTGGCACAGATACTTTAATCGGAGGTTGCGGCAGCGATACTATTCGTGGCGGCCAAGATTTTGACATTCTTTATGGAGAATGTGGCAGCGATTTTGTCAGCGGAGATCAAGGTGATGACTACGTTTATGGAGGCACGGCTAATGACTTTATTCGCGGCGGTAAAGGAAATGATGCTTTAGTAGGAGAGAGTGGAAACGATACTCTAATCGGTGATGCTGGAATTGATAGACTTTGGGGAAGTGAAGGCGCAGATTTGTTTGTCCTCCGCACAGAAGTGGGAGCAACTTCGGGGGAGATTGGTTCGCTTCAACCGCCTCCTAGCGGCAGTTTTGATGTAGATGAAGTGCCTGCCGATTTTATTCTCGATTACAATCCGGCTGAAGGTGATGTAATTGGATTGGCGTCTGGATTGACGCGAAATGATATTGTTTTGAGCGAAAGGTTTTTAACAATTGGTGATGCTAGAGATTACGATAGCAGTGGCCCTTTTCCCCCGGGACAGCCTCGAACTGCGGATTTTAGAGTGTTAAATACTAAGGCGACGGTGATTCGGGAAGCTAGCAGTGGCAATATCTTGGGTTTGGTGAAGGATGTTTCGCCGGATAAACTTCAGTTTATATCTCTATCGGATGCAGCGATCGCTTTAGGATAATCCTCATAGGTTTGTAGTAAGAAATTTAATCCTCTATGAGAACTAAAGCCCTTACTAAAAACCATTTTATTCGTTTCCAAGTTCTGCATTTCAAGACCAAAAATCCGCCACATCATATCCCATTTCGGTGAGCATTTGTCGCAGCAGAGGTAAGCTCAAACCGATCACATTCGTGTGACATCCTTCGATTTGTTCCACAAAAAAGCCGCCTTTACCTTCCAGTGCAAAACAGCCTGCACAGGCGAGGGGTTCTCCGGTAGCGACGTAGGCTGCGATTTGGCGCGAGGTAACTTCCGCAAAATGAACTTTTGTAACTTGACAGCGAATGAGCGATCGCTTCATTGCCTGATCAAAGTCATCGAATCTAGTATCAATTAAAGCATGACCCGTATATAATTCGCCAACCTTACCGCGCATTTTCTGCCAGCGCGAGATTGCTTCTTCCGCATCCTTTGGTTTGCCGTGAATTTCGCCATCTATGACCAACATTGAATCGCATCCTAACACCAAACACGATTTGGGATAGGAGATTTGCGGGTGAGAATTAGCCAGCAAAAACTTAGCTACAGCCTCAGCTTTTCCCTCTGCTAAAACCTGCACTAATTTAGTGGCATCCCTCATTTGTATTTGCCCTTCATCAAAGTCGCTGGGGCAAATGACAGCTTTAATGCCGGCATTTTCTAGCAGGCGACGGCGCGCCGGGGAAGCTGAAGCTAACACAAAAGTGGGATTTTTCATAAGTTAAGAAGGAAGAAGGAAGAGGTAAGAAGGAAGAGGTAAGAAGGAAGAGGTAAGAAGGAATAAAAATAAACTAAACTATTCCCCATCCCAATGCCCTGCGCCCTATTCCCCATTCCCAACTACTTTTTAATCTAATAAACAGAGAAAGATTTAACAACTTTCTCAAAAGCTTCTTTTACCTTGGGCCAGCGTTCTTCAGTAGTGGAAACGTTAAGCGTAAAAAGTTTGCCGCGGCTGACGGCTACACTCGCTAAGTTGTGCCGTTCTTGGTTTGGCAACTTAACGGCGTATTCTAAAATGTAATAGTTTTTCGATCGCGATTCACGAGCTTCAGCATTGACTAATTCAGCTTCGCGGCCGGAATCAGTTGGGGCGATCGCACTTTTGCTGAGCTTGTATCCCACATCTGTCGGCGTTCCCAAATCCGCCAGAGTTTTGTCCTTGGCGACTGGACTGATTACCACGCTGACGTTCTCGGTTTGCTGAATCAAATCGCGGAACACCACATCTGGCCCATTAGAAACCGCGATCGGCAGCCAGCCGTTAGGATAGAGAAATTGATAGCCGTCGCCAGTATCAACATAGCTTTTGAGTCCGGTGACTTTAGACACACAACCGCTCAAGGTGAGGCTTAGAACCACCAGAAGTATTGCCGCAATTCGTTTGAGCATTCTTTTTACGGGTAGGGTAACACTAAAATATTTAATTTTAATTGTCTCACCAAACCTTGCCCCTCAAAATAGTTAAGCTATGGATCGCTGTTTGTGTACCGCCCGCGAGCCATAGCCATATAGTTTAATTTTTAACAAAATAATTACAGGTGAGTCAGCCAGCTAATCAGTCCGTGCTTGGTCGAAACTTCTAAAGCCAAGAGAGAAACAAAGCCAATCATGGCAAGGCGGCCGTTTAAGCGTTCTGCGTAGGGAGTGAAGCCGGTGCGGGGTTGGTCATCGATGTATACTGTCGGCTCGATCGCAAAATTGTTCATTTTGCCTTGGTCGTCCAGCATTAAGCCTCTGTTAGTCATGTTTTTTTCTTAAATTGCTTATGGTGTACTGTAAATAAATGTAACAGACTGATGAAGATATGTAAAGGATTGTGAGAATTTTTTTTAAAGACCTCGATCTGACAGCAGTTTCTCAAAAAAATGCAACTGTAGGCAAGCTCCAAACCCTTATAGAATCAGTCCTTCCCGATTCTTTAATCTAAAATCTAAATTTAGAAGGGTATGACAGTGGACAGTAGACTCTGAGCCCCGGAGGGGGGAGGATAGAGTTGAGAGGCGCAAAAGTCGATGGTGTGTGGCAAATCCAGTCTGGGTTTGACGAAAATTGTGGAACGGAGGAAAAATTTATGCGGGCCAGTCTGGAAATGCGGTGGTTTTATAGCGGGGCGCTGCCAAAATCGATCGCTCAATGGTTTGGAAGCGACAGTCTCGGCGGGTATCTTTCGCCTCCCGAAGAGCGGGAAGACATATATTTGCTAGTACCTGGCTGCGACTACTTGGGAGTGAAGCTGCGCGGGAAAACATTGGAGGTAAAGTGGCGGCAGGGAGAGTTGGGGGCGATGCAGTTCGCCAACCGCTGGGAAGGCAAGGCCGAGAAGTGGCTGAAGTGGGTATGTGCCGACACGATGGCGCCGGTACCGGCGGATATTGTGGCGACAGGAAAGTGGGTGGGAGTCAAGAAAAAGCGAGCGCAGCGTCTTTACCAAGTTTCGGCCCCTGGTTCCCTGATGTCTGTGCCTGTGGAAGCCCCAATTCCCCAGGGTTGCACTGTGGAACTGACTCAGTTGAACATTAACGGCAGCGCGTGGTGGACTTTGGGATTTGAAGCGTTTGGCAGCGAAAGTTCTTTGACAGAAAGCCTCCAAACAGTTGCTACTTGGACTAGCAAGAGCTATCAGGCGCAAAAGTTGAATGCTGCGGATTCTTCTGCTTATCCGATTTGGCTGGCCAACAAGTAATATCAAATCCGGCATTAATAATACCGCCTGTATTTTTTAGTCCGCTGGGAGTGGACGAAAGTTTGACTTGCAGAGCGAGCGGTTTCAACTGCCGAGTCAGCAAGAGGGGGTTTCTAACTATTCCCCCTCTGTCCCATTCTCCCCCTCTTTCCTTCTCCCCACTCTGCCAGCAGTTCTCAGAATTTGACAAGCCAAAATCGCCGCACCAAACCCGTTATCAATATTCACCACACCCACACCAGCCGCACAAGAATTGAGCATAGTTAAAAGAGGAGCAATCCCCCCAAAACTCGCGCCGTAACCCACACTCGTCGGGACAGCAATCACCGGACAATCTGCCAAACCCGCAACCACACTCGCCAAAGCACCTTCCATACCCGCAACCGCAATCAACACATCAGCACCGGCAATAACGTGTCGGTTGCTCAGCAAGCGATGAATGCCGGCAACTCCGACATCCCACAAACGTCGCACCTGAAAACCGCAAAGTTCCGCAGTAACTGCCGCCTCTTCCGCTACAGGCAAATCCGCCGTTCCCGCACTGATAATAGTCACAATACCTGGATGCTGCGGAGTTGGAAAATTACCAGAAATTGCACAAATTCGAGCTTTTTGGTAGTAGTACAAATCGGGTATTTTTTGCTGCAATTGCTCGAAAACTTCCGGTTCAATTCGCGTCGCCATCACTGCAGGATTTCGCCCGCGCATCGCCTCGATTATCTCAACAATTTGGTCTGGGGTTTTCCCTGGGCCCCAGATTACTTCAGGAAAACCGGTTCTTAAAGTGCGGTGGTGGTCAATTTTTGCAAAATCCCCCACTTGTTCAAAGTCAAAATACTTTAATTTGTCTAAAGCTGCGATCGGACTCACATCGCCGGCCGCCACAGATTCGAGTAACTTCTGTAAAATTTCAGGTTCCATTAATTAATCACTGATGAATTTGACTGCTGACTGCTTCCTTTCTGACTAATAACTATTCTGTTATTTTCAGCTCGTACAAATTCCAGAAAGCACCGCCGAGAGCACTGTAGCGAATTCCCGAAATGCGATCGCGCACCGCCTCAAAAGTCAGCGGATTCACCATATAGATAAACGGCACTTGTTCTGCTATAATCTGCTGCGTCTCCCCATAAAGTTCCTTGCGCTTCGCCTCATCAAGCTCCTGGGAAGCCTTCACGTAAAGGTCATCGATTTTCTGCTCCCAATCGTACACTTCCCAACCCTTAATCGGCGGTTCTCCGGCTTGCGGGCCCTGGTTGAAACTGTGCAAAGTCCCGTTAACCGACCAAATATTGTAACCACTATGGGGTTCAGTACCTCCCGTAAAACCACCGAGGTAAGTATCCCAATCTTTAGTCAAACGCAGCTTTTCCACATAAGTGTTAAAACTCAGGAACTGCGTATCAATTTGCATCCCCAGTGCGCCCAAATCTTGCTTAATTTGGGTTGCCATTTGTTCCCGCACTTTCTTCCCCGCAGCGATTAACAAAGTAAACCGCACTTTGTTGCCCTCAGCATCCAACAATTCCTTGTTACTATTATTCTTATCCTTATACTTGAACCCAGCACTTGATAGTAACTGGTTGGCTTTTTGCACATCGTAACTGTAAGTTTTCAATCCCTGTTCAGGAGACAAGTAGAATTGACTTTGCGCCGGAATTGGGGAATGCAGCGGTGCCCCAAGTCCGCGATAGATATTGTTAGTCATGGCGGATCGGTTGATGCCATAGGCGATCGCCTGCCTAAATTCCTTACTCGCGAACCACCGAGACTTCATTGGGTCTACAAACGGCTGATTTTGAGGATTGTGGCCCTTATTTAGATTGAAACACATAAAGACGCTACCAGTATCCGGGCCACCGTTGAAGACCGTATATTTGCCACGTTTTTCCTCCCGTTTCAGCAGCGGAAACACTTCCGGTTGCACGTCCAAAGTATCCAAATCGCCCGATCTAAAATTCAGCAGTTGATTGTCACTATTTTCGATAATTTGCCAAACAATTTGCTGGATGTAAGGTTGAGGATTTCCCTGTGCATCTTTGCGCCAAAAATACGGATTTTTTTCCAAAACAACGCGCTGGTTAGGAGTATAACTTAGCATTCGGTATTGACCGTTGCCGACAATTTTTTTAGGGTCAGTATCCGTGTCCCAAGTAGTCAGGAATTTAGGCTTGCCGTCTGCATCTGTATTTTCGACAGCTTCCTGTAAAATATGAGCTGGTAAAATTGGGATTCCCCCAGCATATCTAATAAATGGAGCAAAGGGTTCTGCAACTGAAAATTCTATGCGGCGGCTGTCAATTTTTTTGAGTTTTGGGAATTGGCGACTCATCCCCACCCTCAGAGTATCTTTCAAACCGCTAGGGATTTTGTCATTGAAATAAATCTTTTCATAGCTAAAGATAATGTCATCCGTAGTCATCGGTTCGCCGTCAGACCATTTCAAACCCTCTCGGAGGGTGAAGACAACCTTTTTGCCATCTTTAGAAACTTTCCACGACTGGGCTAAACCTGGTTCTAGTTCCGATGTCAAGCCGTTTTCGTTGATCAACCCCTCGTACATATAGCCGAACACGCTATAAGCAGATTGATTTAGCGGGTAGTTGAAGGTGCCCGGGCCGCTGGGGGTGGGAACGATGAGTCTGTTTGCTAAAGTCGATCGGGCTGGAGTGCACGCAGACAGAGTTATAGTGGCAATTGCCGCCAGTAAGATCGCCAGCCAGCGCAGTCTTGAATGTAGCATCATAGAAATTTTCATAACTTTTTACTATACCACCTGTGTGCAACTATGACTGAGATTGTAACCAACCGAGAAAGTCTTTAGTGCGTGAAAAAGACTCGGTTATCCCTACTTCCCGCAAAGCCTCTCGAACTTCTTGTACACTAAATTTTTTTGTATTATTGCTCAAAAATACCTTGACTTCATGAGCGTGTAAGTGTGCGTGATTCAAGATGCAGTGGAGAATCAAATTGTCTGTCGGGTCTTCTTCAATAAAAACTGTATTCAAGCTTTCTCGCAATGTATCTGCTGTTACTTCCATCATCTCCACATTGTCAACCAATAATTCAAGAGCCTCAAAAAGGCGTACTTTAATATTATTGAGCAATCCTTCATTTTCATTCAAAGACTCTTCTATATGGAATAAAAGAGACTTAGCATAAGGCGAAGTAAGATCGCGCTTGAGCTGGCTAATTTGTTTTTTCTGTTCATCTGCAAAACGGTTGCGGCGCTTGATCTCGTCTTCTAAAGCCGAGAGAGCTTCCATGCAGCAAATAGCAGGTATGGCAATGCGGACTAATGTTGGTACACTCAGTAACAAGTTATTGGCATCAGGATCGCGCCCTGTAGCAATACTCATCAAAAAGTTAGTTTCTATATATAAAATTGCCACCAATTTTTACCTCTAACTTTGTTGTTCCACCTGCTAGCAACGGCAGCAAACCGATTGCTGCTATCTGTTCCGATGCTGGTGGAATCTCAGACTTCCAATTATAAGCTAAGTCACGCAACCATGCTTCAATCAGCCTAGTTAGGTATGGCACAAATATCCGCTGCTCGCCTAATTTTGAGTCATAATAGTGAAGGATGTCAGCCGTTTTTAACGATAAAACAGCTTCAGACAAAACAGTGCCGTCCCATTTTAAAACGAGAATTTCTTCGAGATTGACAATCATAGCATAAGGAATTACCACATTTTTTTCGGAGAGTTTTGAGAGGAAATGTTTTATTTGTTGGAGCGCGCCATCGGCAATCCTTTGTTGGGCTGCCTTTTCTTTAGCTTGATTAATTTTGACCTCGATTAGTACGACTATGCGATCGTCCTTATCCAACGCGATAATATCCGCATCTATGGGTAATTCTACTTCCAAGGTTTCAGTTTGCATGGTTTCAGCCTTCCTAGCGTATAAGTTTAAGTAAATTCTACTTCTACTATCAAACCACTTTTTTAATTTTTGGATACTAAAACTACAGCATATGCTGCAATTCCTTCTTCTCTCCCCACCGGCCCTAACTTTTCGTTTGTAGTAGCTTTGATGCCGATTTGGTCGGGTTTTAATTGTAGAACAGCAGAAAGCCGATCGCGCATTTGCTCAATATACGGTTTCAGCTTTGGACGTTCCGCCACCACCACCGAATCAATATTGCCGATTTCCCAGCCTTTATCTAATATTAACTGATTGACTTGTGCCAGCAATACGAGACTATCAGCACCTTTCCATTTCGGGTCAGTTGGCGGGAAATACAGACCGATATCTCCTAAGCTGAGAGCTCCCAGCATAGCGTCCATGATAGCGTGGGTGAGCACGTCGGCGTCGCTGTGTCCTAATAAGCCTAATTCGTGGGGAATGTGCACGCCGCCGAGGATGAGGGGGCGTTCTGGAACTAAGCAGTGAATGTCGTAGCCGTTGCCGATGCGGATGTTCATGTGAATTTAAGGTTTGGGAAAAGCTGACAGTAGATAATTATTTTACATTCAGTCTAGAGATAAGTAAATTTGGGCGTTGGTGAACAGAGGTATGATTTGGCTCTGACCGCTGACGGAAGCAGGTCGAATAGGGTTCAAATCAGAGGATATAAATAATTACTTGAATATTGCATGGGAACGTCCTCGAATTTGAAGATTGTGAATTAGTAAACAAATTGAATGTTTGAGCATTTATGCGGATTTAAAATAACAAATATTTTTTCTCTTCAATCGAGCCCGATAATGTCTGAGTCTTGTATTTTTATCTTCTACTCTTGTCATATAATTTTTACTACAGACAATTTGCTCACGCTCTGGAATAAACATTGGATAAACTTTCCAACCCTCTCTTACATAAAAATAGCATTTTCATTTCTCAACAATATTATAAAGGTTTAAACGTTTTGGCACTATAGTCTCCTACAACCCATCCTAAAATACCTGCTTAGAAGTGGTCTACTGCTGCCCACAAGCAGACGCAAGTTTTTTTGAACCCATAAATGTTTGTAATTCATCTAGTTCTCCAACCTGGGAAATTGCGTCGGGTTCGTAAGCCTAGGGGAGAAATTTTTCCACCGATTTGACCCAATTAATTATTGTATTATAATGAATACATTTAATTTTCTCTATCGCTCGAACACCCCTATTATTGACCTACATTTTTAGACATTCTTGCCTAACTTCTTGATAGAAAACTGAGAAAAATTTTCAACTTATAGATGTTATTTGGTTCCGCAAATAATTTCAGCAAATTGAAGCGACTTTTGAGGTGGAATGCACTACCAGTATTTACTCAGTTTGCTGCGAATGGCAGACCTTTCACTTTGTTTAAAACGTGGCCTGTTTGCATATAATAATGCTCCTGATTATCCTTGCTATATAGTTATTCCTAAAGCAAAGAAAATTATTCCCAAAGCAAAGAAAAGGCTTTTTAAAAAACAGTTAGGCAGACCCATATCTCAAAAGATTGAAATCTTTCAGCTTTGCAAAGCAATTAATATTGAAGATATAGAATCCAAGTGGGAGAGGTATCCAAATATTATTCAAAAGATATCTTATGGTTTGGGTCAAGATGCACCCATCAATTGATCGATTGGTAGTTACTTACCTCTTGACCTCATAATGGAGCGATACTCCAAACAAAAAGCGCCCCTATTACTAGGAGCGCTTTTTATGAATCAAAAGCTAAAACTTAGCCATTGATAGAAGGAG
>NZ_JAUBQW010000078.1:0-30081 GCF_036701485.1 Microcoleus sp. Pol11C3
CATCTTTATTTGACGATTTTACTAGGTTTTTCATTTTAACTCTTTTGTGACACATTCGCAAAAGTGAGATGCACCCCATCCAACCTTGAGAAGTTACGCAAAGACAAAACAATCTTCTGAATCCGGTCAACACCCGCTTTCATTGAACCCAGAATTTTCGGTAAATCTGCTATCAGAAATTCCAAATCTATGGCTTCGATTTCAGTTTGAATCTCAGAAGTGGGAGGAGTGTACTGCTGCTGATAGAGATGCAGCAGGTGCAGTAGGTCTTGGATATAATCACTGACGTGGCTGATATTGCCGTAGATAAAGTTGACGGGGTTGTTAATTTCATGGGCAATCCCCGCAACCACTTGACCCAAAGAAGACATTTTTGCGGTCTGAATCAGTTGAGCTTGGGTCTTTTGTAGGTCTTGCATACAGTTCTGTAAATGCTGAGCTTCTTCTCTAGCCCACGCTTCTGATTGTCGCAAATGCTGGTTTTCTTTTAACTGTTGCACGACGCGCAGCGTTTTGTTGAGGGTAATTTCTAGATCCTGAAAATCTATCGGCTTGGTTAGAAAGTCAAAAGCACCCAAGTTCATCGCATTTCTTATATTTTTCAGGTCGCCATAGGCGGATATAACTATTGTTTTGAAGGGGAGGTTTATCTGATTAAGTTTAGAGAGTAAAGTCAGGCCATCCATTTCAGGCATATTAAGGTCGGTCACTACTATATCTAGCTCCGGGTGTTCTTTCAATTTTTCCAGCGCTTGTACGCCATTATGGGCAAAAAAAAGCTGCCATTCTTCCGCGCGGAGCTTTTTTCTAAATCTCTGGGAAATTAGAGATTCTAAATCGGGTTCATCATCCACAAACAGTATTTTCGCTGACATATTAATTTTTTATTTGCTATGAAAAAGCCTAAAAATCTAGCGCTATCGAAGGACAGAAGGAAAATGCAATCGAGCAGTTTTCAATCGAGTGAGGTACTGCTTTTAATTAGTAATTACCAATTACCAATTACCATTACCAAATATGTTTTTTTGTGAATTTACTCCAAGTTGATGATTTTATTTTTTAGTGTATCAAAATTAACAGGCTTAGTAATATAGTCATCAGCTCCATAAGCCATTGCGGTTTGGTAATTTCTCTCATCTCCATAAGCGGTAATCATAAAAACTTTTAAGTCGGGAAACTTTTCTTTGAGAATCCTGAGCAGTTCTAGCCCATTCATTCCGGGCATATTAATATCCGATAAAATCAAGACAACAGATGCTTCGTCCTGGTTTTCTAAGTAGTTCAAAGCTGCCTCTGCTGATAGGCAAAAATAAAATTTTATTTGCCCTGCTTTGATTTCTTTCCTAAATTTCTGTTTGAACAGTGACTGAATATCTTCCTCGTCGTCTACCACCATTACTTTCATTTTTTAAACTCCTTAATGTCTGCTACTTTTTTTGGCAAGGTGATTATAAATTCTGTGTAATTTCCAACTTCTGTTTCGACTTTTAGTTCTCCTCGATGTTGCTGCACAATAACATCCTGACTGATAGAAAGACCTAGACCAGTACCTTCGGCTGGTGGCTTTGTCGTAAAAAATGGATTGAAAATTTTATCGAGTACGTCTGGTTTTATACCTGGGCCATTATCGCGAATGCGGATTTCAATCGCGTCACCCAGATTTCGAGTTCTAACGTCAAGCAGCGGTGAAAATTCTTCTCCCATTGCTTGCTGCTTTTTATAGACTGCATAGCAAGCATTGCTAATAATGTTAAGAAAAACCCTGCCGATGTCTTGTGGCACGACCTCTACTTCGCCTATGTCATTGTCGTAGTTGGTTTCTATGGTAATGTTAAAAGCAGTTTCCTTGGCTCGCATCCCGTGATAGGCTAGATTGATATATTCGGCCAATAAATTATTTATATCTGTGGCTTCCCACTGGCCGCTTTGTCCGCGAGAATGCAACAGCATATTGCCAACGATTTTGTCGGCTCTTTGACCGTGTTGATTAATTTTTTTAAGGTTCTCTTTGAGATCGGTTAACAGCTCGGCAATATATTCCTTTGTTTCGGGTGCTAACCGTTCTCCTTGATTTCCCAGTTCTTCAAACAGTTCTTCGGTTAATTCAGCAGAAAGTTCTGAGAAATTGTTGACAAAGTTTAATGGGTTTCTGATTTCGTGGGCAATGCCTGCGGTTAAACTTCCTAGAGAAGCTAGTTTTTCTTGGACAACAATCTGATTTTGCATCGCTCTGAGATTTGCTTCTATCCGCTGGCGCTCTTCAACTTCATTCTGCAATTGCTCTACAGTATGGCTGAGTTGAGATGTACGATTCTCAACTTTAATTTCTAGTTCCTCATTCGCTTTTTGTAGGGCTTCTTGGGCTTGTTTGCGATCGGTGATGTCGCGCAGAATCACCACATATTCTTGTAGCTCTTGATTGGAAAGCGAAGCCTCTTGGGAGAATCGGTTTGAGATGGCAACTTCCAGGATGCGCGAGTCTTCAGTGGGCAGGTTCAGGGTTTGTTCGCTGCGGCTAGGCCACCGTTCTGGCTCAAAAGCCAATCCGGGGAGTAATTTGTTCAAGTGACTCCCGCTCAATTCACCTCTGCTTAACTCAAATAGACGTTCAGATGCTGGGTTAGCCTGACGAATCATCCCATTTTCATCGAGCACTACAATCGCGTCTATGGCAATTACAAAAAGTTGTTCCGCGGCTTCTCGTGCCTCGTCCATTGAGACAACTTGGGGTAAACTCGTCCAGCAGGCAACAGCCACCCCGACAAAAGTGACTGTCAAGATCAGCACTGCCAAAAGATTAGAGCCAACGCTAGAGTTACCATCTAATTGGGATCTAAAAACCCAGCCAATACTGACGGCGCTACATACTAGCACAATCAGGACTATAACCTGAAACGCCACAAAATCTACGATCTGGCTCTTGCGCCCCGCCCTGTAATGCCGAATCCACCAGGCTCGATGGAACGGCGCAAAGGAAATGCGACGGATAACCGCATCCACTGCCAAAATAGCCACAGGCAACAGTAAGCCGATCGTCACGTCTTGCCAACTCCAGTTCAAGCCTCCGACAACCAGAACAACTGCAACTAAAAAGAAGAAGCCTGCCCCGCACCAAGGCCATCGCACTTCAGGCGAGCCTCGACGCAGCCACAGTCCTAGATAAAATGCCATCAGCATTATCAGGTAACTAGCACCACCGACCACCACGATATCGGTTATATCTCCCCAAAGCAGACCGATCAAACTGAGTAAAAGGGAAAATAGCAGGGCCGGTTCCAGAACGCCCCGTCGGGAGATGAAAGCGAAGACGGGGGAAACGTACCCGTCTAGAGCGAGTTGGTACAAGATGCGGGGGGAGTTGGAAACCGCAGTGGCGGAACAAAGAAGGCAGCTTGAGGCCAGCAGGAGTGTGACGATTAATGAAGCTGACTGACCCCAGAATGGTGAGGCGGCAGCTAATAGGTTCTTAAACGAGTCCTCGCCCAGTTCTGGGGAGGTTGCTAAGCGCATCAGTACCCAGGAACTCCCCAGATACACGGGTGGAATCAGCCAAGCGGCTAAGTTCATAACCCGCAAAGTTTCCCCCGGACGGCGGCTGTCGGCGACAAACGAGGAAGCCGTTTCACAGGCGCAGGCACCGTAGACCGCAAAGAATGACCACTTGGCCCAGTCAATAAAGGTTAAAGGTGGCCAACTGGTGGGGAAAAATCCGGGGCTATCTGGGGAGAAGGCTAACCATCCCATGCCTTGAATGGTAAACACCAGTAGGAATCCCACTGCCGGGATAATGAAAAATGCGTGCAGGATCGCTAAGGCGCGACTGCCGCTAAATGCCAGAATATAAGCGATTAGTGTGAATCCAATTCTTAGCGGCGTTTCTGGACAGGCGATGCCCAAGGGTTCTAGGTTAGCTTTGATTAGCGCCGTAATTACGATCGCGTTTATTGACGGATATAGTGCCCAGCCAGCGAAGTAGCCGATCGCCACATAGCTGCTCAGAAGCGGATAGTTGCTCAGTAGCCCGGTGATATAGTTAGGCGTTCCGCCGGACATTTCTGGCCAGTGTTCCCCTAAGCGTTTCACTTGCAGGTTCAGCATCACCCCCACCAGTACGGCGGGCAGCCATACCAAAATGGCATTTGGCCCAAGAGCCGCGTGCATTGCAGGTGCAATGCTAACCCACAAGATATGACCAGTCATCCCGAAGCCCCACGTTTCAAGGGGACTCAGGGTTCTCGGCAGGCGCATCGGCGATCGCATCTTGAGATTTTCTGTTGGGGAAGGCTGAGTTGGTTCTGAGTGGTAGCCGTTTTCCGGCTGGTGTCGGATGTCTGTCGCCATCAATTTTACCTATATATTTTTTGGATATTGCAGTTGCTAGCCGATGTTCGGCTTTATAGAGATCAACTTTGTTCTATTAAGTATTTTTACTATTCTTAAATTTTGGCCAAGCTGCCTTGGACAGTCAACCATGAAAATCTATCTCAATCCATTTTCAATATTATATTATTACATTTTATTTCTGACTTCTGACTTTTGTTAATTTCGCGTTCTTTTAGCTCTGCCCTTGAGGGCTTCGGCTAGGTCTTTGGGTGTTTAGGGACTTGAGGCATTACAGAGAAATTTGGCAGGAGTTACGCAAGTGTCACAGCTTCGTGTACCAGCACCAAAAAATTAGACTATAAACATCAAACTGGACGTTTTAGTTGCTCAATTAAATAATTTGATAGCAGCCGTGTTTAATTTGATATATTATTTTACCCGTTTTATCGGCTAAACTTTTGAGCGCCAAGTCCACACAAGTTTATTACCAGCAAGATGATTTCTTTGAATTCAAGCTGGAGGGTACTGGCAAGATTTTCTCCCGATTAGTTGCTTGACTTTCCTAGGAAATTGCTCAATTTTACAAGGAATAGCACACACATTAGTGTACTTTATTCCTGCGCTTATTGAGTCGTTAGCTCGGACAGATGCCGGATGGTTGGTTGAAAAAATTAAGGAGGAATAATTTCATTTTTTTTATTGGGCAAAACTTTTAATTTTCCTGATTTTCCATGAGTCGAGTTCCGCTGGTGTTCCCTCTTGCTTCTTTTTTATTCCTTCTCAATAAAAAACCCCGGCTTCTTCAAGAAACCGGGGCTTTTCCTACCAACTAAGAGAGGAGTCAAAACTTCACAGGTAGCGGTTGCCGGAATTCTGCATTTCTCGCACAACCCTCTAAACCAAACTACGGGCAAATTCTAGTTGCAGTTTCTTTAAAGCTGTCTCATTTCCTCTTCAAGCACCCGAACCAAATCTTGATTGCCACTGGATCTCGCTACTTCTATGCGGTGCATCAGTTGCTTGTGAATGTTAGCGCGGTGGGTTTCTGCTACTTTTTTTACGTTTTGACGATTTGTGTTCATGGTGGACGTTCCTTATATTAAATTTGGTGTACCTGCTACTTCTCTAATATAGCGCTAAATTCCAAAAAGTATCTAAATTTACAAAAAATTTACAGTTGTTGACCGATCGACCAAACTCCTGTATAAGATTGGTCATAAGTCAATAGCGATATCTTGACAATCAAAAAAAAGGCAGAACGCTAGAGCTGCAGAAGGCAGAAAGCTAGAGCTGCATAAGGCTAGAGCTGCATAAGGCAGAAGGCAGAAGTAGAAATTCTCCCCATCTTCCAACATTTACCCAAAGGGTAAGGTACTTATGACGTACCCAACATTTACTCAAAACTCACAACTTGCTTCAGCGCCTCTACCAACTGCTGAAGGTGTGCGAGTTCATGAGTTGCCATCAGCGAAATCCGAATTCGACTCACGCTTACAGTCGGAGGCCGAATCGCCGGAGCAAAAATACCCATCTCCTTGAGTTTGCTGCCTACTGTTAAAGCGGAGGCTGCATCTTTTAACGGAAGACTGAAAATTGGGGAGAGGGAATTGCTAATTGGTAATTGGTGATTGGTAATCGCGCAATATTTGAAAGTTTCGATATTTTGTCGCAACCGAACTCGGCGTTCTGGTTCTTGCTGTACAATTCTCACAGCTTCCAAAGCAGCCGCCGCGTCAGCAGGCGTCAATGCTGTAGTATAAATCCAACTCGCAGCTCGATTACGCAGAAAATCAATTAAAGCAGCAGAGCCCGCAACGTAACCACCTAAACTTCCCAAAGCTTTGCTGAGTGTCCCCACTTGAATCAGTGGTGTTCCCGTACACCCGAAATGTTCTGCACAACCGGCACCGCTACCACCAAAAACTCCTGTAGCGTGAGCTTCATCTACTAATACCATGCAGTTAAAGGTTTCGGCCACAGCCAACAACTGCGGTAGCGGACACAAGTCCCCATCCATGCTAAAGACGCTATCGGTAATAATTAAACACTTGCGGTATCTTGCGCGATTTTGCTCTAGCTTGGCCTTTAAATCCTCAAGATTGCAGTGATGGTACTCTAGGGCAGTTGCACCGCTGAGTGTGGCTCCGTTTTTCAGGCTCGAATGGTTGTACTTGTCAGATAATATCAAATCGCGCTTGCCGACAACGGATACGATCGCCCCTAAATTCGCTAAATATCCCGAACTGAATACTAAAGCATCTTCAGTTTGTTTTAAATTAGCAATAGCTTGTTCTAGCTGTCGGTGCAAATCGCGGTGTCCGCTTAGCAACCTCGAACCCGTCGCACCCGTACCAAATTCCTTAGTTGCAGCCATAGCGGCTTGAATTAACCTGTCATCGCCGGCAAGTCCCAGATAATCGTTGCTGGCAAAGTTAATCAGCCGACGGCCTGCTAATTTTACTACAGGCCCGGGAGAACTTTCGATCGATTCTGGCGATCGATACCAATGGGCGCGGCGAACAGTGTCCAGGGACTTCTCTATCCAAGCGTAAGGGTCTGGGTTCATATTGGAAAGCGATCGGGTAATACGTTATATTAGCTGGTGATCAGTTCCTCCCCATCACAGAAGCATATGCCACTCACTAAAAAATACAGATTAGTCACCCGCAGCGATTTTGACGGTCTTGTCTGTGCCGTTTTGCTCAAAGAACTCGATATGATCGACGAGATTAAATTCGTGCATCCTAAAGATATGCAGGATGGGAAAATCGAAATAACAAATAACGATATTAGCACCAATTTACCCTATGTTGATGGAGTTCATCTAGCTTTCGATCACCATTTCAGCGAAACTCTTAGACACGAGAAAATCAAAATCAACCACATCATCGATCCCTATGCAGCTTCTGCAGCTAGGGTACTGTACAAATATTATGGAGGTCGAGCAAAGTTTCCTGATATTTCTGAGGCTATGATGGCGGCCGTTGACAAATCTGATTCCGCTCAATTTGCCCAAGAAGAGGTTTTGCATCCCGAAGAATGGGTGCTGTTAAACTTCATAATGGACGCCCGAACCGGTTTGGGAAGGTTTAAAGAATTTACGGTTTCCAATTATCAGTTAATGATGCAGTTAATCGATTACTGCAAAAATCATACCATCGATGAAATCTTGCAGCTTCCTGATGTAAAAGAAAGAGTAGACCTCTACTTCGAGCAAGAAGAAAAATTTAAAGAGCAAATACAGCGCTGCGCCCAAGTTTATAATAATTTAGTTGTTTTGGATTTGCGTAACGAAGATGTGATTTATGCGGGTAATCGTTTTGTAATTTACGCTTTGTTCCCCGAGTGCAATATATCGATTCACGCACTTTGGGGACTGAAACAACAAAATACTGTTTTCGCAGTTGGTAAGTCAATCTTTAACAAAACCTCTAAAACTAATATTGGGGAGTTAATGTTAAGATATGGCGGCGGTGGTCACCAGAATGCCGGAACTTGTCAGATTGAGAACGATAAAGCTAGTCAAGTTTTGAAAGAGTTAATTGCCCAGATAGAGCAAAATGGTTAAATTGGCTGTATCTTTTTTGCAGTCAGGACTTGAGTCTTTGATTATTTATTTTAATTTTCAGCACTAAAGTCCTTACTACAAACAGGGATTTTTAGGACTGAAGTCCTTACTGCAAACGGGAGTTTAGTCCTCAAGGTTTTGAGCGGGCGGGTTCTGGGCATTGAGATTTTCTGAACTGTTGCCTTTGACTGGTGGCAAATGGTCTACCAAACCCATATCAAAAGCGATATCCGGCAACTCATCAGCATTATATTTTCCTGCCTCAAACAATCGCCCAGGAGTAAAACAAGGCTGTTTCAACCGTACCACTTCCCCCGGTGAAAACATTCCCCTAAACATTTTGCGTTCGAGTCCCATAATTTCTGCTCCTAAAACAACTTTCGCATTAATCTTAGCAATTTTTGAGCGGCAGTTTCCCAATTAAATAAATCCGCCGTCTCTCTAGCTTTTTGAGCTACCTGAAAACGCATCGGGTCTTCAACAATTTTTCGCAACTGTTCGCGAACAGACTGAACATTTGGCTCGGCCCAATAAGGATCATTTCTGATTTTTAGAGCCTGAGTATCGTAACACTTTCCGACGGGAATTAGATCGTAAGCAATGGGATAGCAGTTATCAGGATTGGCGTACTCAGTCGGACCGCCGTACATAGTCATAGCGATGGGCAAACCGGCAGCAAAGGCATCCAAAATTTTAATCGCAAAACCTTCGCCCCGAAACGGTGCTAAAAAAGCATCTGCTGATAAGTATAAATCTGCTAGTTCTGCTTTATTATAAAATTTAGGTCTTACGTGAATTTTTGACTTTAATTTCCCGAATTGCTTTTCGATATTTACGAGATGTTCCACTATGAGATCAGGATTTTTGCCCCCATCTTTGATAATTAACTCTACGTTGGCATCATCTTTAAATTCTTGATAAAATGCTTGAATGGCGAGATCGGTGCCAAATCTATACAAATCAAAAGAATTGGTCATGTGCAGAATATATTTTATATCTTTTTTGGTTTTTTGCGGTCTGGTAGAATAGAGTTGCGAGATTAAAGGATTGAAGCCTAGAGGTATAACTGAGACTTTTTTTGCCGGACAGCCAGCTTTGATTAAAACGTTTTTAGAGTATTCGCTAACTGCTAGAATGTGGGAGGAATTGTTGACAGCATCGTAAATCCAGTAATCATAATCATCACTGTTTTTGGCGAATTCGTAATTGATAGCAAAAAATTCTAAATTGAGATGTCCCTTGAGTTCTTTTAAAAAATAAGGTTTCCAGTAATGAGACCATTTTATCTGAAATAAATCTGAGGGTGCGGTGTTCATCCATTTCGCTAGCAGGTGGTTGTATTCGTCTGTGGAATTGCGGGTAACGTAAGAGGCAATTGTCGAAGGTTCGACAGAAATAGGAATTCCCATTTTGTCTAAAGTTGTCGCCAGGGATAGCGTAATGTCGGCGAAGGAGTTAAAGTATTGAAAGGCAACGTTAAAGTGAACCATGTTTATGAGTTATGGGTTATTGATTATTGGTTATTGGAGAGTATGTATTCCCATGCAGAGCCTGGGAACAAGATTAGAAGATTACAATACCAACAAATAACAACTAACTAATGACTAATTGGCCGATCGCACTAAAATGACTGTACAGTCGCACCCGCGCGCCACAGCTTCCGGGATGTTCCCCTGAATCACCTGCTTCAGCAGCCCTTCGCGGCTGGCTCCCAGGACGATCGCATCGCACTGATCGTTCTGAGCCAAATCAATTAAAGCATCAGAAACCGATTGAGCGCAAACCGAAGTCGCTATTATCGAACAGCTAACCCTGCGCTTGATAAACTCCGCTGCTTGCTTTAATTCTCCGCGATCGGGTTCTGCAACAGAAGGCTGGTGAACCTGACACAATTTAATCTCCGGTACAGCACTCGCAGCCACCAAAGCTGGTAGCAGTCGCAAAGCCGCAGCTTGCTTGTAACCGCCGCGAATAGGCACCAACCAGCGGTGCAAACCCATCAGCGTGTGCAGCCCCAATTCTGGCCCTGGAATGTCTGAATTCGGCGGGGAAAGTTCAGTCTCTGGAGTCGCTGATGAATCTGAGCCGATCGCCAATGTGGGATGATCTGCGCCGTCAACTTTCTTGCGTGTTGCTAATAGTTTTTCGCTCCACTTCACCAAAATAACCTCGCAGCCGGCTTGCCGAATTACGGTATCGACCACATCACCAAAAATGCGTTCTTTTGTGGATAATTCGCCTTGCCAGCCCATCAAAATTAAATCGATATGACCCTCCTTAATTGTCTCCAGAATCGCGTTAGGCACGTCATGAGCTACCCGTATTTGGGTGTGTACTGGCAAGTTCCAATTGCGAATAATTCGCTCGGCTTGTTGCAGCAGGCGGCGGCTTTTGGTTGTCCGCACTGCGCTTTCTGAGGGGGAACTGTTGCGCGGTACTAAGATGATTTGCAGGCATTCTAATTCGTAATTACGATCGCGCGCAATCGCCGCAGCCAGGCGCAGCAAAGCGGGTGCTGTTTGGGGGTTGGAAAGCGGCACTAATAAGCGGCCGTTTCCGACTTGCGGAGCTTTGGTTTGATAGACAACATAGGAAGGTTCTGGATGCGGGCCCTGGGTTGTTTCTCCGCTGAGGCGATCGGATTCAACTCGGATAATGTCGCTGCGGGTAATAATTCCCACCAAACGGCGGCCTTCTACGACTGGCAAGCGGCTGATATTGTAGTTGTTGAGCCTGTATAATACCTCGCTTAAAGTATCCTTTGCTTTGACTGCGATCGGCTGTACAGTCATAAATTCTTTGAGCAGGGAGTTGCCGGAGAAATTGCGCTCACTGGCATTTGCTAAATCGGTTTGACTGACAATTCCGACTAATTTACCATCTTCAACGACTGGAAATCCTCGGTGGTGCGATCGCGAAAAAGCCTGCATCACTTCATCGAAAGTCAGCATACTCGAAAGAGTTTCAACTCGGCGCTGCATCACGTCATCTGCGTGCAAGTCGCTCAAAGTATTGCTGGCAGCTTTTGCCTGCGTCAGTTGAATGCCGTTAAACTCCAAAAGGCGATCGTACAAAGAGCCACCTTCTACCTTTTCCGCGACTAAATAAGCAACTACAGAACAGATCATCAAAGGCAGCACTAATTTGAAATCAGCCGTAATTTCAAACACAATTACTACCGCAGTAATCGGCGCTCTAGAAACCGCACAAAAAAACGCTCCCATTCCCGCCAAAGCGTAAGTTACGGGCAAACCGAGGCCCAGGGAATCTGCTTGCACAATGCCCACCATGTGACCGAGTGCAGAACCCATAACTAGGGCAGGGGAAAACAATCCTCCCGGAGCTCCAGAAGCAGCGGAAATAATTGTCAGAAAAAAGTGAGCTACAAAAGCAATTAAACTCGTTATGCCGCTTGCTTCACCCGTAAGCAAAAACTCCCGCAAACCCGTATTGTTGCGGAAGTTTTCTGGGAGAAGAGCTATTACTGAACCGCAGATTATGCCAGCTAGAGCCATTCGCGCCGGCAAAGCTAATTTGAGCGATCGCCTGTTAAATTGCAAGCTAGCAATAATTCCTTTGGTGAACAAAGCTCCCAGCAATCCCGCTAAAACTCCTAACAGTATATAAAACGGGATTTCGTGAGCATCAAAACTGGTTTGGTACGCGCGAAGGTTCAAACTTAAACTATCGCCACCCAAAAGCTGCGAGACAACTGCACCGATAAATGAAGCGATAATTGCAGTCCCTAAAGTCAATCCCGAAACGTCCTGCAGCAGTTCTTCAACTACAAATAAAACTCCTGCAATGGGAGCATTGAAACCAGCAGCCAATCCTGCAGCAGCACCGCAAGCAATCAATTGTCGGCGGTAGTCTGGGGAAGTAGGCATCAAGTGACCTATCCAGCCGGCCAAAGATGCTCCTATTTGCACAGTCGGGCCTTGCCTCCCTAAAGTTAAACCGGAACCAACTGCTAAAATAGTCGTCAGAAGTTTGGCCACAGCTACTCGCAAATCTAAGGAAAGATTGACTCCGCCGAGAGCCGCTTTTACGTGAGGAATGCCGCTCCCGGCAGTTTCGGGAGCAAAACGCTCAACCAAGAAACCTGTCAGCAACCCGCCGCATAAACCGACGCTGGGGAGTAATATCCAAGCTGGAATTACTGTCGAGGTAGCAACTCGCCAACTGCCGAGCCATCCGACTCCTAATTTTAGCAAAACCCCAGCGAGTCCTGAAATTAAACCGATCAGACAAGCTTCAAAAATAGCGAGGCGTTTCGGTCGTAAAAACAGTTGAGATTTGATGACCCTGGAAGGTTCCCTAAATTGTTTAGGGATAGTTATGTACGGCATAAATAGCGTAGATGACCTGAGAATTGTCTACTCGATAGCAATTTAGCAAAAAACCCTTCGATACTTACCTGAAATCTGCTGTAATTCCGATGCTACCGGATTTGATATCAATCTGCGATTTTTTTACCTTATAGCCTCCACCAGTGTTTTCAAATCCGGCACTTCTAAATCAGCCTGGTCGCTGGCCGGCAGTGTCGCCGCAAATCCTGTTTTTTCGTGTCTACGATTTACCCAAATCTATCTCGCGACTTGACAGCAATTGTCTCAAGACTAGCAGTATTCCCTTTTCCCAATCTATCAGAGTGCCGTAAGCTGTCACGCATTTAAATTGCATATTCAGGGCGGGCGAGACGCCCACCCCACAAAACTTTGATTATTTTTTGACATTCAATTTAAATGCACAACAGCTTAGGAGCCAAAACTCACTACTTAAAATTAATTAAATTCTAGCATATTTCGCTCCGAGTTTAGGGTTGATATTCCGCAAAAATTTCAATTTTTCCCACAATGTTTTGATTGAATTCGCTCAATTCTTCGGCGGGAATCCAATATTCTTGGTGAATCGAACTGCCCACATTTTGAACCGGATATTTTTTTAATAATTCTGCCGCAACCCGAAAGCGCGTGACATAGCCGAAATATCCCGATGCTGCATCTCTTGTATTCCAATCTCGCGCGATTTGTATGGCATAGGCTTTGTGAAGTACGGGATAAAAAGTAGGCTGAAAGGATAAGCGTGGCGGAAATGCCAGAAAATCGCTTTCTTTAATCAGTTCCATTTCTTTTTTGCCGACGGCTCGGAACAGCGTTACTGTCTCTTGATCTGATATATTGATATTTTTAAACCAAGCTTTCCAACCGTCCCAATTGTGAACTATTTTAGCCAATTCAGCGTAACCGGCGGCGCGGGGATGGGAAACGTCATTTTCGGTAAGTTCTTTTTGCCAGATTTCCGAGTTTTGCAGCGGGGTGCAGACATCTAAATAAGGCACATTTAGCTCCTTGCAAACTTGGGAAAACTGTTCGGATAAGTTGGCAATCCGGATTGTGCGATCGGCATCGATAACTGGCGGTGGCCCTACCATTAATACTGGAAATATATTTTGGGCTGATGTGAGAATAGAGCGGGCATTTTCAATTGATTTCTCAACTTCTATGCGAATTTTTTCGTTTTCTAGGTAAGTGTCATTGACGCCAAAGGAAAATACTATTCTGCCGTCGCCGTAGTGAGGTAAGCGGCAAGAAACTTCGTTGAACCAACGAGTTTCTATATCGGCACTGGTTTCTCCCCTGATTCCTAAATTGTAGTAGGTAATATCGTGTCCTTGTCCGCAAGCAGCCGCGCAAATCCGTCCTGTCCAACCGAGACATTTTGGATCGCAAGTACCGTTTACAAAAGAATCGCCGATAAAACAAATACGCATATTATGTGTGGGAATTGTTGACTGTTGACTGTTGACTGTTGACTGTTAACTGTTGACTGTTGACTGTTGACTACTGACTACTGACTACTAACAACTGCCAACTGCCAACTGACTTTAATTCTTCCCGATGACGGACAATCCCTCTACAATTACAGACGGTGTGTGGCAAGAACCGTTCCACTCAGAGTCTCCTCCCAATTCTACTAATTGTTTGAGGACGCTGTAGACGTTGCCAGCTACCATTGTGTCTTTGATTCTGCCGACTATTTGACCTTTTTTGACTCGGTAGCCGAGATCGACATTAATTGAAAAATCGCCGGAAATTCCGGCACTGCCGCCAAGCATTTGATCGACTACAATTCCGTCGTCTAATTTAGCGATTAAATCCATTAGCGAAAGCGAACCTGGTTTAATCAAAACATTGAACAAACTCGGCGTCGGATAGCTGCCCAAACCTGGGCGAAATCCGTTGCCGGTGGTGCCACTACCCAAGGCTCGACCGGTGGTGCGATCGGTATAAAATAGCTGCAACACTCCGCTGTTGATAAAGACGATCGCCCGAGTCGGAGTGCCTTCGTCGTCAAAAGGACAGCTATAAGGCCCGATATCCGGCTGCTGCGAGAGGGTGACAAGCGGCGATGTCACTTGTTGGCCTAATCGATCGTTCCAAGGCGAAGCGCCTTCGAGTACCTGTTTGCCGTTCAACGCCGCACAGACAGTCCCCCAAAGCAAATCGGCGGCTTTGGCTGTAAATAGCACCGGCACGCGGCCCGTGGCGGGAGCAACATTATCTTTCGCCCATTCTAAACGCTGCAAAACCCGCTTGGCACTTGTGTTTAAGTCGAGGGTGCCGCGTTCGGTTTCGCCTTCCCAAATGTTGAGGAAATCTTCGCCCCGCACTAATTCTGCGGATAAGTAACCGCTGAGGGTGGTGTCGGTGTGACTCGAATCCAAGCCTCTGGTGTTCACCAAGCGGGTGCTCTCGATTTCGCAGTCGAGTTCGGCGGTGCAGAGGCTTTCTGGATAGGCTTCGCGGACGATCGCGATCGCCTCTTTTCCCCAGTTTACTAGCTGTTCGGCTGGCACCGACACTCCGCGATCGGGATAAACAACTTTCTCACCGGTGCCGAGTTCGATGGTTTCCGGTTCGTTGAGTTGTGAAAGCGCGATCGCCCTGTCCACCAAAATTTGCAGTTCCACAGGCCCGTAGGCCACCGCCAAACCCGGCCGCCCATCCCGCCACAGCCGCAGTGCAATGCCTTCTGCTTGGGCAGTTTCTAGCTGTTTGAGGCGGTTTGCTTCAAAAAAGACCGGCCGTGAGAGCGATTGCGATTCCAATACCTCAGCAGCTTCTGCACCTGCTTTGGTGGCTAGTTCTAACAGTTGTTCTGCTGATTGCTGATTGGTCATTGTTCTCGGTGGTTGGTAATGGGCGATCGGTAATTAATTAGTCATTAGTCATTAGTCATTAGTCATTAGTCAATCTAGCTGTTAACTCTCTTTCTAAATAACTGTAGATTAACTGCTGACTGATGAGTGCTGACTAATGACTAATGACTAAATAGTTAGTTCGTGCAGCAGCCAAAATCCTGCAAAAGATTCCGATTCGGAATTCGACTGAATTGCTAAGAAATGTACTTTTTTTGCTTGCTTTTTAGCGGCTTCAAATCCTTTCGCTTCTCTCTCAGTTGCTGTGTCTCTGAGATTAGCTAAAATCCAGCGATCATTAGCTCCCGTATCTAATACCAGCCTAGCTGGTGGGCCGCTCTCAAATTTCAGAAAAGCCAACTCCAACCCCGACATCCAACCTGCCAGGGCTGCTGCTCTCGACGAGTAGATAATTAGTCCCGGAATTTGCGTTTCTGGGGCGAGGCGTGTCATCGGCAGTCCGAAAGCTTCGCCAAATCCGATATCCCACTCGGACATTTCGTCAAAAGCTGCGATCGGCAAACTCACAAACGCCCATTTTTCGCCGATTAAAGCATCCGGCAGCGCAACTGGCGTTTCGGGTATAAATTGAACGCTCGGGTTCACAACCGGTTGATAGCCCGCTTCGGCGGGATAAACGTCTTGCATCCGTTCTTCCAGCCACAGGCTGAGGGCGAGGGTGCGGCGGCTGCAGGCGGCTGGAATGTCCAAGTCCTCGCAGGCTTTGGTAATCATGTTCGCCATTTGGCGGCGGAAAAAGCGGATTTTTTCAGGTCGTTTCGGTGCTGCGGCGATCGCCTCTTTAATTGCACCCGCCAGCCACAGGGAATTCACGGTAGAACTGGAGCAAAATTGCGAGTAGCGAAACAGAGATTCGGCCTTGTCGCCTACATTCAGCGGGCTTTCGCAGATCAACACTTCCCATTTTTTTTTCTCTCGCTCGTCTATGATTGGACGGCTGTAAAAGTCGAGTTCCCAAATAGTAGCCATGCCGCGCTGTTAAAAATTAATCCTTTCTCATGTTACCGGACAGCGGGCAAGTTTCGGATTCTGAGAATTTAAGGCTGATTTTCAATCGCGGGCGATCGCAGTTTCCCAAAGATTGCCACTTTCCCTTGCAGCTTCCCGTGTAATTTTTGGCAGCAGTGCACAACCGAAAGCATTAGCAACTCCTCGGACAACTGTCGCGGAGCTATCTCAACACGCGATCGTTTGTTAAACTTGTGCAAGCCCGGGAAAACAAAGAGTATAGCTTGATTCCATGAGACCAATCATTCTCGAAAAGATTGTTTCTACCTTACAACCTTTAGATTTTGTTCTCGCTTTGTGGCAAGGAGGTTCAGCAGCCCACGGATACACCGACGAGTGGTCCGACCTCGATATTGCGGTTGTGGTTGAAGATAACTGCGTGGAAGAAACATTTGAGATTGTTGAAAAAGCCCTCGCAGAAATTGGCGAAATCGAACTCAAATATCGAGTTCCCGAACCCGCTTGGCACAGTCAGTCGCAGTGCTTCTGGCTGCTCAAAGAAACCCCGCCGTTTTTGCTAATTGATTTTGCCGTTTTCCGGCGCAGCAGCCGCAACGATTTCCTTGAAATAGAGAGACACGGACAAGTCCCGATTGCCTTTGACAAAGCTAATCTAATTGTACCCCCGCTTTTGGATCGAAGCAAACATTTATCTACAATGCAGTCGAGATTCAACGAAATTAAAATCCGTTTCGATTTGCTTCAACCTCTGGTAAAAAAAGAGATTTATCGGGAACATTTAGTAGATGCGATCGGCAACTATCACAATTGGACGCTTCTACCCTTAGTCGAACTGTTGGGCATGATTTACCGTCCTCACAGATACGACTTTGAACTCAAATATTTCAGCCGCGATTTTCCGCCGGAAATAGTCGATCGCGTCGCACCCCTTTTCTGCATCGCCAACCTTGAAGATTTGGCAGCAAAACAGCAGATAGCTGAAGCTTTTTTTAGAGAAAGTTTACCGCTTGCAGAAGCTAATTTTTACTTTGATAACACCCTAACACGAACGCAATAGGCTCAAGGTTTCGTACCGAAAGCGATTAACATAGTAGCATCAACCTTAAAAAGTAACATCCCATGACTAAACTCAGCGTTAACATCAACAGAATCGCCCTCCTCAGAAACTCTCGAAACATCGGCATCCCCAGCGTCACGGAAGCCGCAAAAACAGTAATTGCTGCCGGAGCTCACGGCGTTACCGTTCATCCCCGCCCCGACGAAAGGCACATCAAAGCTACCGATGTTTACGAATTAGCCAAAATGTTAACCGTTGAGTTCAACATCGAAGGAAATCCGTTTCAGCCGCCATTTATGGATATAGTTTGCGACGTAAAACCGGCTCAGTGTACCTTGGTCCCGGACGCTCCCGATGTGCTAACATCGGATAGCGGTTGGGATATTGCCGCAAATCGCGATCGGCTCTTACCCATTATTAAAAAATTAAAAGATAATGGCATCAGAGTCAGCCTGTTTATGGACGCAGATGCTGAGCTCATGCCGCTAGCAAAAGAAGTTGGAGCCGACAGAGTAGAACTCTACACGGAACCCTATGCAACTGCTTTTCGCGAAGACCAAGTAGACTCTGTTTTTCAACAATATGTCTTAGCAGCTCAAGCCGCTCAATCAGCAGGTTTGGGAGTGAATGCCGGACATGATTTAAATTTGCAAAACTTAGCTAAATTTTGCTCGATTCCTGATATCCTAGAAGTATCAATAGGTCATGCTTTAATTGCAGAAGCGCTAGAAATGGGCTTATTCAACACAGTACAAGCTTACCTGAAAATCCTATCAGGTTCCTAGTACAAATCAACCTATTGTTGAAGGGCTGATTTTGCCGTGATAAACTCGTTTTTATCAGAGATAATAACTAAATCCGCCCTTCAAACATACAGCATCAAAACTTACGCAAAAAATGGTTTGACACGCTACAAATATGGTAAGGTGGGGTTCGCAGCGCCCTAGATAATTAGGCTATCGTCCAAAAATAGGTAATAGTAGGGGTCGTAACCCCGTAGGGGGGCTAGCCGTTTTCTAGTAGCAACGCTCCTCTCAGAGCCAAGACACCGCGTTTTTTGGGTGTGGGCCTTTTTTTAGCAAGAACCTCGGAAAAAGCTTTAATTTTCCTAGACCAAATTACTAATATTCTGTGATGATATTATGCGTAAGGAGTATCATTAAAATGTCCCGACAAACTGAGGCTACTACTTAGGATCGCGAATTAAATATATTTACACAAGTTTATGGGGTGTCCCGCCCGCCCTTTCTGGACGGGCTGGACGCCCATCCCACAAGAACCATCACGCATTGTAAGTTATTTAATTCTCATTCCTTAGCTCCCGCACTGCCAATTTGCTACCAGCAGGTTTTGTGCAAGTACGGGATATTTACCTGTATCCTATATCCTCCTGTAGCCTCTGTGCTATCGCCAGATTTAATCCGGTGAAAACAGGCAAACACAAGTAACCATATACAATTCCTTACCCCCTCGGAAGTGCAACATGAAAAAACTAATTTTACTGACTGGAATGCTACTCATGATGACGGCAAAATCAGTATTTGCCAGCCCAGTAGCCCCCAAAATTGCGCCGAGCGACCTGATGGCTGCCTCGGAAATTACAGAAACCTTTAACCAACCCGTTACCTCAGAATCAGTTCCCAACCTCGAACCGATCAAGCGAATGTCAACCTCGGAAATCCGAGAAACCATCAACCAACCCACCACCTATATTTTTGAAGGCGTCAAAGGGCGAGAACTCACTCTCTCCCTGTGGGCGGGACAACTGACAGCCGAACTGTACAGTCCCAATGGTGAAAATATGGGGGTTATTGAAAAAGCAGACAATCAGTGGATGGGTCAGTTGCCAGAGTCAGGCATCTATCGCGTGCGAGTTACCCCCAAAGGTGAAACCACCAGCTTCGTACTGGGACGCGATTTTAACGCTAAATGGACTTATAGGCCCGATCGCGCAATTCCCATAGCATTCAAGGAAAAACAAGCCACAGTCAAACTCAAAATGTCCGGCTACCAAATCCAGCCCATCACGCTTCAAGGCAAGCAGGGACAGACAATTAGGGCGACAGCTAGCAACAAAAATCTAGATCTGGCGATCGAATCTCCGTCGGGACAACTCCTGGATCAAGGCGAAGGTCAAACTTTTGCTCAACTCCCCGAGTCCGGCATCTACCGGGTAATCGTAGTTGCCAAGAGGCCGGTCAAGTCCTCAATCCGAGTTTCTGTGCAATAGCAAAGATTGCACAAACACTGTCGGGCGATCGAATTTGCGTCGCCCAAAAAAAAACAGCTCGCCAATGGGGCGAGCTGTTTTTTGCGTAACATCAACCTTGGATCAGCGCTTCAAAACGTTCTTGTTTCCAAATGCAGCTTAAATCCGAGTCAGCTAAAGCTAACTCTCGGTATAAATTAGGGATAAACTCAAGAGCCCGCTGCAAATTGTCAAGAGCCAAATCAGCAAATCCCAGTAGCGCATAACAGCAAGCTTTATTGTAAAAAGCGTTAGCAAAATCAGGATTTATTTCTAAGACTGTTTCGTAGCAAGCAATCGCCTCAGAGTAGCAGCCTTTTCGCGCCAATTCCACACCCCGGTTGTACCAAATCAAATAATCTTCAAAGGGACGCTCAGATGTGGGAGTAAACTTGGCATTTCTCTGATTTAAACTTATTAATTTCTCCAAAGCAACTCTCCGTTCGCCCACAGCTTCGGATCTGCCCGGTTGTAGAGCGATCGATCGGCTAAAACTAGCCACTGCTTGTTTGTAAAGTCCCATTGAGTTGGCAGCTATACCGCGATTGTACCAAGCCTTCGCGTCGTCTGGGTTAAACTCGATCGCCCGCTCAAAACTGTTGAGCGCCTGATAGTAAAGCTTGAGTTCCAACAAGGCATTACCTCGGTTGTACCACACCCAAGCAGCCTCCGGGTACAAATTTAAAGAGCGATCAAAACTCCGAACCGCCTTCTCGTACAGCCCCATATCGATCAGTGTCAGTCCCCGGTTGTGCCAAATACTCGCCGCGCACGGACTGAACTCCAGAGCCCGGTCAAAACTATTGAGAGCTTCCAACCACTGGCCCAACTTTCCTAAAGCAATAGCCCGGTTGTGCCAGCCAAAGCTCGCATTCGGCTCCACCGCCAAGGCCTCATCAAAACTCTTCAGCGCCTCTAAGTGCCGTTCTAATTTCCCCAGAGCCATACCTCGGCCGAACCAAGCCTTATAATGATCTGATTGCAACTTCAAAGCTCTGTTAAAGTTGGCCAGAGCACCATGATCATCGTTAGCTTCGAGGTGGCGCGAACCTAGATGGTAATACCAAGCCGCTTCCAAGTTTTGAATTAGGTTCATAATATTTTGTATCTATCTTAGGGATGATTCTACATCAAACCATACCTGGAGTAAAACTGTAATTCCACTAAAAATCTGAAAAATTTGATACAGGGCGATCGCCCGTACACACTGCCAGTAACAACCTCAACAATTTGCGGTCGAAACTAACTATTTTCCTCTCGTAAGATGGTTTTTTAGCTAACCGCACTCATCGCTTGTTAGAGTTGCTGTGAATCTCAAATCAGCGTGAATCACGCAACTATTTACCGCATCACGAATTACGTTTGCAGTTACCCAAAGAGTCCTAGGGCACCCAAAGTTTAACTGCAAATCTGATAGTGCGATCAAACTTCTGCTTGCCCAATTCAAGCAACCACAACCGCTGTTTTAGCATCCTCACTCAACATCAACTGGCCTGTTGCATCAATACTAAAATCTTTTCCCAGCACAAAACCCTTGCACATCAACCGCTGGCAAACAACCAGCGCAGTAATCCGGCGAATTTCTTCCATTACGTCAGCAGGAATCAAATAGCTCAAACTCCAGATAACCGACTCGCAGTCATACCAAATCAAACGCTCAATACTGACAATCATCAAAGCAGCTACACTGTCAACAGACAGCCGCCCTCTGAGATCAGCAATCAAATCTTTACCAATTAAGCTATTGCGAGTCATCATCGCTCTAGCCATCTTCCCAATTTCTTGTTCGAGTTCTAAATGATTCATGCTTGGCACTGGCTTTTATGTTTTTAAAGCACTACTAAAAGTAAAAACAGTAGCCGCTACCAGGCTCTGCCCTAGCGTAGCTGACGCAGGCTCTACCGTAAGTCCTTTTAACAAAGTATACCTAAAGAAAGAGTAAAAATGTATCTAAAGGCAGATACCAAAATATTATTTTTTTGACATTAATTGGTAAATCAATTCCCACAAGAGTTTTTACCAGCAAATTGAGTATTTATACTTGCTAGGGCCCGGAGTAAAGTCGATCGATTTTAGATTTTAGATAGAAGAAGTGGAGAATTAGAGAAAGCGACCTTACCGAGGAAAGCGGGGGGTTGTACTCTGGCTGCTTTCGGTCGAAGATTGGTAAATTCGCTACATAATAAGGAAGTAGTTACTTCGGAGAAAAAACAGCAATGGCTGTAAACCAGGCAGACATCGATATTGCCCCCTTGATCGACTACGGCCTGATCGACCCCACCGCTACGCCAGAGCAAGTAGAATACTGTTGCCAACAAGCAGAGAAATTTGGCTTTGTCACAGTTTGCGTGTATCCCGCCTACGTCCGACAAGCAGTTGAGCTGCTGCACGGAAAACGTCCCAAAGTCTGTACAGTTATAGGTTTTCCCACCGGTGCTTCGACTTCAACGGTGAAAATTTACGAAGCTCTAGAAGCAGCAGATAATGGAGCGGTAGAGTTAGATGTCTCGGTTAATTTAGGATTGCTGAAAGCGGGCAAAATCGAAGAATTCCACCGGGAATTAGCCCAAATTTGCGAAGAAACCAATCTCACTATCAAAGCAATTATCGAAAGTTCGCTGCTTTCGGATGCCGAAAAACAATTAGCGGCTGAGATTTGCATGGAAGCTGGTGCCGCCTACATCAAAACCAACACTGGCTTTTTTGGTCCGGCGAAAGTTGACGATGTGCGACTGCTGAAGGAAGTTACGAAGGGACGGATTGGGATTAAAGCGGCCGGCGGAATTCGTACTCATGAACAAGCTTTAGATTTGATCGTCGCTGGGGCAACTCGTTTGGGGACTTCTCGTGGCCCCGAATTACTCCGCCAGCGCGATAATTTAGATAAAAGTCATTAGTCATTAGTTATTAACTGGTTCCAAGGCTCTGCCTGGGAACCCATATTTAGAGGCTCTGCCTCGGCTGGGATTAGGAGGCAGAGCCTCCGGATCTGCGTTACCAGGCTCTGCCTGATAACGAGTATCTAATAAAAGTTCTGCGTCGCGGACTGTTTTTGGTACTGTCCTTGTAAATCTAAAATCTAAAATCTAAAATCTAAAATCGAGTGACTCGAACTTACAAAGCAACTGGAATCAATCTCAAGAGTGCGCCGATCGGCGAATCCGATCGAGTGCTGACAGTTTTGACGCGGGAATTCGGGTTAATTCGAGCCGTAGCACCGGGTGTTCGCAAACAGCGATCGACCATTGGTGGTAGAAGCGAATTATTTGTTGTCAACGAATTGCTAATTGCCAAAGGCCGATCGCTCGACAAAATTACCCAAGCCGACACCGTACAATCCCATCCGGGTTTGAGCCGCAACCTCGGGAAACTCGCAGCCGCGCAATATCTGGCCGAATTGGCGATCGCCAGCGCCCTTTCCGACGAGCCCCAAGAAGAACTCTTTTGGTTGCTAGGCGAACATTTGAGCCGTTTGGAGCGTTTGTCCGATCGCACAGAAATCCAATCCGCCGCCGTGCTTGTCGCCCACCTCACCCACGGCATTTTTCACTTGCTAGCCTTAGCCGGCCTCGCGCCCCAAGTCCAAGTCTGCTGCGCCACCAGACACCCGCTCATCCCAAATTTCACCGATCCGAACTGGCAAACCGGGTTTAGTATACCCTCTGGGGGAACCTTCAGCTTGTCCGAACTCGCTAACCTAGAGGCAGAACTCTCTTCAGAAATCGGTAGCTTGTACAAATCCGCTTCCCGTTCCCGCCAAATGAATAGCAGCAAACACTTGACAAATTTCAACATTAATGCTAAAGAATTAGCAGCGCTGCAACAGTTGGCTAGTCCAGAACTAGGAGAGGGGATTGCCGATCAAACAACTTGGGTATCAGTAGAAAATATTTTGCGGCAATATGCCCAGTATCATTTAGGTTGCACGATTAGATCGGGAAGCTCGATCGATACCTACTTAGAGAGTTTTGAGTTTTAAATTTTGAGTGTTGACTTAAAGAGGTGAACGAACGATCGTACATCGCACCCCCAGCCTGCGGGATACCCGAACCTGCGGGCCATTTCAGGTAAATTCTCAAGGTTGTTGCGACATCAGATAATAGATAGAGATAAAGTTACGAGATTATTAATAAACTTAGGGGTTAACACCTCAATTTGAAATTCACATCCCCCGAACCTCCACCATCCCAGGCGAGCCACCCCAAATCCTATGATGCGACTGTCCGATTCTGATTTGACAATATCTGTTTTAGCTGTGACCCACCACAAAATGGAAGAACGAGAAAATTTTCCCGATTTTCGCTCGGAACCCGCCTTGGCCGATCGACGGAGCAACGTCCAAGACCCAGAAATTGATAAATATCCCACAACGCAAGAAACAGAGTCAAGCAACGGCAAAAGCCAAGAAACCGAAGCAATCCCCCCGCTGGCAACAGCAGACCCAGCAGCCGGGAGCTCCGAAGCATTAGCCGAAACTCCCGAAAAAGAAACAGGATTTCTGCCAGTGCTCAAAAACCGAAATTTTCTAGCATTGTGGAGCGGGCAAGTTTTTTCCCAACTAGCAGATAAAGTTTATCTCGTACTGACGATCGCCCTCGTGGCCAGCCGCTTTCAAGCGCCAGATCAAACCATCAGCAGGTGGGTATCGGCAATCATGATCGCCTTTACCATTCCCGCAGTGCTGTTCGGGGCCGCTGCGGGCGTGTATGTCGATCGCTGGTCGAAAAAAGCAGTGCTCGTAGCCACAAACCTCCTGCGGGGAGGCTTTGTTTTAACATTGCCCGTACTGCTGTGGCTCTCTGACGGGTGGGAACTTGGTCAACTGCCACTGGGATTCTGCTTGCTGCTGCTAGTAACATTCCTAGTTTCGACCCTAACTCAATTTTTCGCCCCAGCAGAACAGTCAGTGATTCCCCTAATTGTGGAACGTCGCCACCTGCTATCGGCAAACTCCCTCTACACCACAACCATGATGGGTTCGGTGATTATTGGCTTTGCAGTCGGAGAACCCTTACTAGCTTTAGCCGACACCCTATTTTCCAACCTCGGCGGCGGACTCGGAATCGGCAAAGAATTAGTAGTAGGGGGAAGTTACGCCTTCGCCGGAGTGCTATTGCTGTCGATGAAAACAGGCGAAAAAAACGATGCCGAACACGAACCGCCGCACCCCCTAGCAGATTTGCAAGATGGGCTGCGTTACATCAACGATCAACCGAAAGTCCGTAATGCTTTAATTCAACTAATTATTCTATTTTCCATTTTTGCAGCCTTGGCAGTTCTAGCAGTTCGGCTGGCAGAAATCCTCCCCGGTATGAAAGCGTCGCAATTTGGCTTTTTGCTGGCTGCGGTGGGCGTTGGTATGGCTGCTGGGGCGACGACAGTCGGCTATCTCGGCCATAAATTTTCTCACTCCCAATTGAGTTTAATCGGATCGATCGGCATGGCACTTGCTCTGATGGGCCTTTCAGCATTTACACACCATTTGTGGCTCTCGGTGCTGTTCATTACCCTGTTGGGTTTATTTGCCTCATTGGTGGGAGTGCCGATGCAGACTACAATTCAAGCAGAAACCCCAGAAGAAATGCGCGGAAAAGTCTTCGGGCTGCAAAACAATGCCACTAATATCGCTTTGAGTTTACCGTTGGCTTTGGCCGGGGTAGCGGAAACATTTCTGGGTTTGCCGACAGTATTTTTGGGTTTAGCAGGATTAGCGATCACTGGCGGTGTCTTAACCTGGTATATTTTCCGTAGCAGTAATAGCAAAGTCGATCGAATCTAAAAAATAACAAACTCTGATTTACTGGAATGCACATCGCTTGGCTAGGAAAAAAATCACCTTTTTGCGGTAACGTCACTTACTCCAGGGAAGTCACCAACGCACTATTAGACCGGGGATACCAGGTCAGTTTCCTGCACTTTGCCCAAGAAGCGGGCCCACTCGACAGGAACAATACGGCGTGGAGCATGGCAAATGGTTCATGGGGAAAGAGAATTGCTCAAACCTCATATACCAATTCGCTCTCGCCCGCGAGTTGCAACGAAGTCTCTTTACCCTGTCACTACAAATCGCAAATTTATACGATTCCCACTCTCAAGTCCCGCACAGTGCTGATGAAATCTCTGCGGCGGCTGAAACCCGATGTTGTTCACGCTTCCCTGACGCTTTCGCCTCTAGACTTTTTGCTGCCGGAAATTTGCCAAGAATTGAATTTGCCTCTGGTGGCGACTTTTCACCCGCCGTTCGATCGCAAATTGCGGAATTTGACATCAGGCACCCAACACCTGATGTATCAACTTTATGCTCCGTTTTTGGCTAACTACAACTCGACGATCGTATTTTCTTACATTCAGCGGGATATTTTGGTGAAGTTGGGAGTGCCGGAAGAACGGGTAGCCGTGATTCCCAACGGAGTAGACGCGGTGAAGTATTCGCCCGGGCCTTCGGGGTTGAAGTCGCAATTAAAAGCCGATCGAGTTTTTGTTTACCAAGGCCGCATTGCCCCGGAGAAAAATGTCGAGGCTTTGCTCAAGGCCTGGAAACAGTGCAATTTTGGCCGGGGCAACGTGTTGGCGATCGTAGGCGACGGGCCCCTGGCCGCCTCGCTGCAACTGTCTTACGGCGAAGAGGACGGCATTGTGTGGCTCGGATTTGTCGCCGAGGAGGAACGCCGGATAGAAATTCTGCGGGGTGCAGACGTATTTATTTTGCCTTCTTTGGTGGAGGGATTGTCGCTGTCGCTGCTGGAAGCGATGGCCTGCGGTTTAGCTTGTTTGGCCACCGATGCCGGTGCTGACGGCGAGGCCTTGGAGGAAGGCGCGGGGATAGTTTTGAACACTCAGCGGGTACGGAGTCAGTTGCAAACCTTGCTGCCGCTGTTTTGCGAGCATCCTGAGTTCGGCTCGCTGCTTGGTCAAAAAGCACGCCAACGGGCGATCGAGCGGTACACTCTCAGTCAGAATATTACTGAGTTGGAAAAGCTGTACTCAGAGGTTTTGCAAAAGCAGCGCGTACTAATTCGGGGCTTGGCATAAGCAAGGAAGTTCGGCAACGAGCAATGTAGGGGATTTAGCGGATGCAACGAGCGAGGAAGTCGTGTCTCTACCCTTCGATATTGCTAGGGAAACGGCACTGCCGTGTCCTCTTTACTCGTTACCAGGCTCTGCCTGGTAAAACAGATCCGGAGGCTCTGCCTTCATTATCCAGCCGAGCGAGAGCCTCTAGATATAGGTTCCCAGGCAGAGCCTCGGAACCAGTTAAGGCAGAGCCTCGGAACCAGTTAATGGCACCTTTCGGCAAGCGCCTGGGAACCAGTCATTCCTCCCCAATCTAAAATCCAAAATCGCCTACCCTCCGGGGCGCAAATAATCCAAAAGTCGATCGCCCGAATCGGCCCGAATCAAAGCAACCACAACATCCGGCAAACTCCCCAAACTCGGATAAACAAAATAACGCGGTTCCCACCGCGGCCCAAACTTATCTTTAAAACTGTGCAATCCCTTAAAATTATAAAACTTGCTCAAGTGATCCGAAAGATAAATCAACACATTTTCCAACCTCCCGGATTTCTCAGCTTCTCCGACTCCCGCCAAAGCCGACAAACCCAAATCAAATTCTGCATATCCCAAATCTTGACAGTGCTGCAACATCGAAGCAAATAAACACTCCATCGTGCCATTTTCCACCTCAGTGCGGCGCCGCATTAAATCAACTCCAACCACTTGATTCCCAGCAGATATCATATTAGCAAAAGCACTTATTTTACCATCCGGAGTGTGGATGGCTGCGGCGCGACTTTCCCGCAAATAGGCCTCGTCAAACCAACCCACAGAAAACTTTTTTTCCGCACCCTGAACCATTTGCAGCCACTCATCGCTCACGAGTTTCATTTGCCGCATCAATTCGGAACTTAAAGGAGGTTCGTAAAATTTGACTTGATGACCTGCTTTTGTAAGTCGGTTGATAGCAGTTCTCAAGTTTTGATTAGCCTTGCCTTTGAGAGTAAAATTTTTGAGATTAACAACAGCTTCTTCGCCAATTTGCACCACTCGAAAACCTAGATTATAATACATTTCTAGATCGTCAGGCAAAGTTTGATAAAATGCTGGATACCAATCGTTGCGATCGCAAAATTCTTGAAACCCCAGAATTGCCTCTTTGCGATCTTCTGCAGGCCCGATGGGGTCTCCGAGGGCGATCGCACCTCTACCTTTGGGCACGTAGGCGATCGTACTTTTTCCCGAAGGACTAAAATAATAAGATTTATCCTCAAGCAACGCCAGTCTCGCTAGCATTGTCCCCCCGTATTCTGCTACAACTTCTTTAGCTTTATTCCGTTCCGAAATACTTGCCGAATCTCGCAGCAGCACCGGACGCAGCAGCATCAAAAGTGCGTAACCAAGCGTTACCGCACCCACAGCATAAATCGAATCCGCAAAAAAATTGGCAAACCGAGTTTTCGGAACCAACCCCGCATTATCCGCCGTAAAAAACATGGCGAAAGTCTGGAACAAAGCATCGTCCCAATCGAAATTAACCGCTCGTTCGTTAACTTCAAAACGCCCGTCTAAAATGTAAAAACCCGCCGTTCCGTAAGCCAGCGTAAACAGCAAAGCCCCCAGCAAAACCCGAATTCCTTGAGCAATTGAAGGGCGATCGGATTTAGCCGTAAACGTCTGTCGCATCACCAACAACTGAAACAGAAGCACCCCAGAAAGCAAGCTTTCTTCAACATCCAATCCCTTGACTAAATGAATTACAATAGAAACCATTAACAATCCCACCGTCAGCAACCAAGCAATCCGCTTGCGCCGCAACAAATTAGTTGCCAGAGTTAGCAGCATAAATCCGATAACTGCTGCAAAAAAATGGCCGCCCGCACGCACGGGAAAAGGGAAAAATGGTTCTAGCCAATTTCGGCGTTCTGGTAAACTGGGAGTTACAGCAGACAGCAGGTTAATAACTCCTACCAATCCGGTTAAAAATGATGCAGTCCAGAGTCCAACCCTAGTTTTTTGGGGTAACACAGTTCACCTTTCTAATTTTTCTGTGCGGGCAGTGATATCTTAAACTGTTTTCCAACATAAATCAAAGAATCGGCTAAATGCTTGTGCCAGTAATTCCAACCGACATCGGGGCCGACAATCCCGTGTCCTCCCGGAAATTTGTTAAACTCGTTGGCTATACCCAAACTGTTTAATTGCTCGTGAAACTGTTGAGTTGAAATAAGAAATTTTTCGTCTGCTTCCCCCGCATCCAAATAAGCGCGCAACTGCTGTTTATCTTTAACAGGAAGTTTTCCCACTAAATATTTAGGACTGTTAGCCTTGCCGCTTTGATCTGTAAAATAACCGCTGTGGCTGAACAAAATATTAAAATTATTCAAGTAGCGCAAACCGATATTAAAAGCTCCCCAACCCCCCGAAGATTGTCCTCCCATTGCCCAGAATTTGGGGTCTTCCAGCGTTCTGTAGCGCGATTTTACGATGGACACTAACTCGGAGCCGATCGCGCTTCCCACCTTACCGTTTGGTCCGTCAAAATACTGCGGGTCCCACAAAGGACTCGTACCCCGCTTGTCGTTACCGTCAGGAGTAATTACAATTGATGGTGGCAATGTTTTGCTTTTATATAAATCGTGAAGCACAGAAGTAACAGCGGCTTTGTCTTGATAAGCGCGCGCGTCTCCGTGCCCGCCGTGCAGCAAAAAAATCACTGGATAGCGCTGTTTGGGATTTTTTGCGTACCCAGGCGGCAAAATTAAGCCGTAGGTGCGCTCTGAATTCATAGCTGCACTTTTATATGTTTTGAGTTCAAAATTTAAGTTGGCATCAGCCACTACTTTCGGAGGGTCTAACTGAGGTGCTCCGGCAATAAAAACGTACCAGTATCCAGTCACACCGAGGAGGAGGATTGTACCCGCACCGATACCTAAAACTTTTCCCAGCCACTTAGGCATACTTTCAATCTCTCTTTTTTGTCTGCGATCGCAATCCGTACATTATATGCAAGTATATTGTAGAAGTGTAGGTGAGGTTGATCGCACATTTTGCAGCGTTCTCAGTAACGGGCAAAATGCCCGTTCCACAATACAACTTTAACCGGCAAGATGCTCGTTTCACCGCAAAACTGCAAGGGTATTAAATTTTTCTGTGTTCCGTGTTCCATTTTCCGTTTTCCGTCTTTCTTCTTCCTTCGCAAATGAATTACCAAAATCCCGCTCCTACAGTTGATATTATCATCGAATTGGTCGATCGCCCCCATCGCCCGATCATACTCATCGAACGCCGCAATATTCCCTACGGCTGGGCAATTCCCGGCGGCTTTGTCGATTACGGGGAAGCGGTAGAAACGGCGGCAAAACGCGAAGCTTTAGAAGAAACAAGCTTGAATGTAGAATTAATTGAGCAATTTTACGTTTATTCCGATCCCAATCGCGACGCCCGCGAACACACTATCAGTATTGTATTCTTGGCTTCTGCAACGGGCGAACCTCAAGCCGCCGACGATGCTAAAAATTTACAGATTTTTGAATCTTGGCAGATTCCCCATCAATTATGTTTCGATCACGATCGCATTTTACGAGATTATTGGCGTTACCGTCATTATGGATTGCGGCCACGGGTGCATCTCACTTTGGCAAATACATCAAATTGAAAGTTGACCGTTGAGATAAGCACAGCGAAGAGCAAGGATA
>NZ_JAUBQW010000079.1:0-30072 GCF_036701485.1 Microcoleus sp. Pol11C3
TATCTTTAGTTGAGTTTGAATATATCGGTCGCTCCTATTCATAGTTTGCGATCGATTATTCAGCAAGCCCTAAATATGCAAGTCATAGAAACCAATCTCCACAAAGCTTTGGGATTTTCAACTTAATTTTTTTCATACCCTGATTAAGCAACACCCACTCACCGCGATGTTCATTCAGAACCGACAAGTTACGATAATTGCGCGATCGCACATATCAATATGCTTCAATGGTAAAAGCTATATATCCCACTGCTAAGGTACTCGGCCCGTCGGATTTTGGCTGGCCTGTATATGTGGATTCGGGCGTTAAGGGCGATCGCACTTCATCCAATTTCCTACACAGCATCAGGATCTACGCCGAGTTCCCGTAATCTCGCCGCCAACCTTTCAGCTTTCTGCAATTGAGCTTGTTCTGCCTTAATTAACTCCTCTACCAATGGCGGGTTTAGTATTTCATCCACCGATAAAACCAGATCGGGAAATACTACAGACACAATTTCCTCACCCGGCAAAAAATCTGTATACGTGTAACCATCTTCACCTTCAATCAATGCAAAAAGCCGGATTTTTTGCTTGCCAGCTTTAGGGTCAACAATGCAATATTCCGGCACATTCGCTAATTCGTACTCTCCGCGTTTGATTACATAATCTTCGCGGCGATTTTCGCTGACTACTTCTACCACTAACAGCGGCTTTTCATCAAATTCGATGATACCTGCACCTGGTCTAGCAGCAGCTTGTTCCAAAAGACTTTTAGTGCAGACAACTACATCGGGAATCCGAGATTTATCTTCATCTGTTCTCACTCCCAAGCCAGTTTTTACTACTAAGTCGAGATTGTGTTCCGCTAGGTAACGCTGCAACTGGTAAACTAAATATTCGCAAATTTTGATGTGTAAAACTGTTGCTGTTGGCATCGCAATTAATTTGCCTTTGTACAGTTCATATTTTACATCAGATTCTCCTTGATAAACTCGGTATTCTTCAAAGGTCAATGTGGGCGAAGTATCGAGCTTTGTTTCTGCGACTCCTGGCACAACAGATTGAGACATATATTTTTACCTCTCTCGATAGTTTGCTATTATACTAAATTTTAATTTTAACAGTCAAGACATCGATTACCAAAAGATCGATCGCGCTTATTGACTTTCCAATAAGCACACCCCGCAATAGTTTTAATATTTTTCAAAATACAAATTAAATATTTGGTACAGTTCACCATTTGGGCGAGATCCTCAACAACGCTGTAGCTGCCTCACTGTCGAGAGGTTTAGAGAAAAAGTACCCCTGACCGTACTCGCAGCCGATCGCCCGCATTTGAGCCAATTGGACGGCGGTTTCGACCCCTTCTGCCACTACCTCCATCCCCAAACTGCGGGCAAGCATGACGATCGCCCGCACGATTTCCAAATTTTCGCCCGTTTCTCCGACGCGGCTGACAAAAGAGCGATCGACCTTCAAAATATTAATCGGGAACTTGTGCAAATAACTCAGAGACGAATAACCAGTGCCGAAATCATCAATACACAGCCCGATACCCAAGTCTCTCAAGTGCGAAAGCATCGCCGCCGCCGCTTCCCCATCTTCCATCACCACAGTCTCAGTAATCTCCAACTTCAAACAGCGAGCGTCAACACCAGTTTCCTGCAAAACTTGCTTAATTTGCTCGATCGACTCCGGTTCCGAAAACTGCCTCCCGGAAAGATTTACTGCTACAGTCAGTCGCGAATTTCCCACAGGTAAATTCAAACTCTGCCACTTGATAATTTGGCGGCAGCTTTCGTTCAAAACCCACAAGCCCAAAGGCATAATTAACCCAGTTTCCTCCGCCATCGCAATAAATTCCATCGGGGAAACTAAACCCCGTTCCGGGTGCATCCAGCGCACCAGCGCCTCAAATCCGATAACTGAACCAGTTTTTAAACTAACGATCGGCTGATAATAAACAGTAAAAGGACATTCCAATTTGAAAGTAGTCAATTGCGACTTCGGACGCTCCAATCTCCGATCGATTTCACTTATCGGCGAGTTTTCCGCCGCCGTCCCACAGGCGAAATTCACTATGGAATATTTCAAATTTAGTTCTTCAACCGACTCCCGCAAATCGTGTTCCAAGTGCATCAAAGCCACAGCCCGAGTGTGCATTGCACTGGTAAAAACTTCGTAGCGAGCTTTACCGAGAGCTTTTGCCCGGTACATTGCAATATCAGCATCGCGCAAAATATCTCCCGGCCACTGATATTTGTCGGTACTCAAAGCAATGCCGATGCTAGCAGTAATTAAAACTTTATTACCTTCCAAATAAAGCGGTCGTTCGATTGTTTTGAGAATTTCCTTTGCTTGGGCGATCGCCTCATCAACACCGTGAATTTCCTCCAGCAAAATCACAAACTCATCTCCCCCCAGACGAGCCACCGTATCGCCCGGCCGCAAACAAGTCAAAAGACGGCGAGCCACAGCCACCAACAGCCGATCGCCCGTGCGGTGTCCCTGACTGTCATTAATCACCTTAAACCTGTCCAAATCGAGAAACAGCACCGCAAACTGATAGCTCGGATGCCGTTGGGCGCGGGCAAAAGCTTGCCCCAACCTGTCAGTCAACAAAGCACGGTTCGGCAACTCTGTCAGCGCGTCGTGTAAAGCATCGTGCAACAATTGGTCTTCAGCCGCCTTGCGCTCAGTCACATCGTGACAGTTGACCACAATTCCCCGCACCGAAGGTTCGTTGAGCAAATTCGTCGCCACCGCTTCCAACACGCACCAGGAACCGTCCTTGTGTTGCACTCGGTATTCCGCCATTCCCAGGCTAACTCTCGGCATTTGCATGACACCTTTGAACACTTGATCCACTATCAGCAATTCGTCAGGGTGAATCAAGTCAAATATAGATCTGCCCAGGACTTCCGCCGTCGGGTAGCCCAAAATCCGCTCTAGGGAAGGAGAGACATAGCGGCAAAAGCCTTTCTCGTCGAGAATCACAATAATGTCTCTAGCATTTTCAATCAACGATCGAAAGCGCTTCTCGCTTTGCCGCAGCTCTTGTTCCGTGCGCTTTTGGTCGGTCATATCGGTATTCATGTAAATCAGACCGACAATTTTCCCTGTGCGGTCTTTAATAGCATCGGCCCGCAGCAACACTTGCAAAGTTTTACCGCTTTTAGTGCGGTTGGTAATTTCACCAAACCAAGAATAACCCTGGGCGATCGTGTCGAGTACCTCCCGGGCGACTACGGGGTCAGCAAAAACTGCCGATATACCTCCGGCTAGTTTAAATTCCTCTGCGGTGTCCCATTCAAATAGCTGAGAAAACGCTTGATTTTGATAAATGTGAGTGCCGTTCGCATCGCTGATGCCGATCGCGTCACTCGAACTTTCCACCGCCTTGCGAGTCAGCACCAGAGCTTCTTCTGCCCGCTTGCGCTCGGTAATGTCAATCCCTACCATACAAGCTGCTTTGCCCTGATCATACTTTTGAGCCACAATCAAATAGTATCCCGCCGACTCTCCCCCGTCGGTTTGTAGCTTAACGTTGAGTTCTTTAACCGCTTCCGTAGCGTCGCCGGCAAAAAACTCCACCACAAAAGAGTTAAAATCCGAGCTAGCACCCAGAAAACCAATATCTTGACCGACAAAAGCCGACGGCCGCAAACCATGCAGTTTGGCTAAGTGCTGGTTAACCCCCAAATAGCGCAAATCCGAGCTAATCCAAGATACTGTTCCCGGAACTGCTTCCAAAATCGTTTGCAGTTGGTCGTTAGCTTGCTGCAATGCTTGCTGCACTTCACATATTGGTTCCGACAAGTCAGACTGAACTCCTACAAAGTGAGTCAAATTAGCGCTGTCGTCTCGCACGGGAGATAGCGACAATTTGCTCCAAAAAGCAGTGCCGTCTTTGCGGTAATTTTTGATTGTTGTCTGGATTTCTAGACCTTGGCGCAAGGCATCGCGGATCTTAGCTACTGTAGTTCGATCTGTATCCGGGCCTTGCAAAAATCGGCAATTACGCCCCAAGATTTCACGGGCGCAGTAACCTGTCATCCGTTCAAAGGCCGGATTGCAATAAATTATGGGACAATCGGGTGCATTGGCGTCAGCAATGACAATGCCGCTGCTAGTAGCTGCCAAGGCTCGATCGCTTAGCCACAGTGCTTCTGACGCAGTATGGCGATCGCCGACACCCCCCACTTCACCTAAATTAGAAATTGACTGGTTCTCCCGATCTCCCATCAGCCGAACTTTCAAGCAAACCTTTACAATTTCCGAGTTGTTACTTACTCTAACGTTTTTCAGGACTCGCGCAACGTAAATTGTATCTCCGCATTTAAGTAAGCGGGATTTCACCGTAGTGGTTAGTTGTATTTTCTACCCTTGCTGTTCTGCCTTTAAAAAAGCACATCTTCACTTCCGCAGTGAAAAACCCTCTATTCTTCTCCCCCTCAGACTCTCTCCCCCTCTCCCCTTCTCCCCCCGCCTTGGCAATCATCATCCGCAGCAGCTTATTTAGCAGGAGTTGCAGCTTGAGAAGTCGGTGGCGCAATATTAATTAATGGCAAAGTTCCGCCTCCTCCCATTACTGTCGGAAACTGGCCATTCCATTTTTCAATTGCTTGCTGCTGCAAAATTTCGGCTGTTAAAGTTTGTCGTTGCAAGCGTTGAGCTTCAGCTTTACCTTTAGCACGGTTAATTTCAGCTTGAGCATCTTGGGTGGCTTTTTGAACTGTAAATTCTGCTTGTTTAGCTTCTTGTTCTGCTATTTGTTTGGATTCGATGGCTTTGCTAAATTCTGGAGAAAAGCCAAAATTTATTAACGAAACATCTCTGACAATGATGCCGTAAGGTTCCAAGCGCTTTTTGAGGCTGTTGTCGATTTCTGTTTTGAGTTCCGTGCGCTTAGTGATTATTTCTTCGGCGGTTTTTTTAGAAGTTGCTGCTTTGAGAACTTCAGAAATTGCCGGACTCAGAATGCTGGTAACAATTTGTTCTTCGTCTCCTACTTGTTGGAAAACTTGATTTACTTTGGCGGGGTCAACATTCCAGTTGACTGCCAAATCTGTAGTAATGCTTTGCAAATCTTTGGAGGCTGCATCTGCTTTCAAGTCTGTTTTTTGTACCCGCACGCTGAGAGTTTTTACAGAGGTGACGATCGGTAAAATCGGGTGGATGCCTTCATCTAAGATCGCATCTTGAACTTTGCCGAAGCGCATCATGACGCCGCGTTCCCCTGCGCCGACGAGGGCAAAAGGTCTTAAAATTAAGGCGGCGATGATGAAGACGATGCCACCGACGATGTAGAGAGCTAGGTTGTACTGAACTCTTTGCATGGTTTTCATATGTTAATTTACCTATGTTGTGTTATTTGATGTTAGTTTTTTATTCGATCTTATCTAAGATTATAACTTCATGTTAAGGGTGCAACAACTCATAAATTCATTGATTTTATTTCAGAGAAAGTCATATAGTGGCGAGGGTGTGGGAACCTCTTAGCTCGATGAGCGGGGCTGAACAATGGCACTTGTAACTGGGTGAGATTATTGATGAATAAATGTTTCACTCATATTGACAAAGAAGATTTTTTAAGATATAGCAGAAGTAAATAGATAGCTCGATCGCTCTCCGACAAGCGATAAAATGGCGATCGGAAAGAGAAAGCTTTCTAGAAAGCTAAAAAATCAGCATCAAATAGGTATTTTTTGTAAATTTTGAGTAGAAAATTGGAGGTGCGTGCCGATAAAACCTTTGGGGGTTGGTTCAAGCACAAGCCAAAGAGAGAATTTCACTCTCCGACCAACAGACTCTATTTGTAGAATTGGCATCTGCCCGCCTTGCTCAACCCTCCTGAGTAGAAAAAAAGACTCCTTGGGCAAGTTAGGAATTTATAGCCACAAACGATAAAAATCTGAGTTTAAAAATGCCGGAAAATAAGTTAAGCTTAGATGAGAACGGTTGAAAAAAAATCAAAATGTTGCAGCGACACCCTTGGCCGCAGACAGTTGAAGAGGCGATCGCCATTCAAGAACAGCTTCGGTCAGAGGTAATTACCGAAAATCAACTGGACACAGTTCGGTACGTCGCAGGGGTAGATGTCGGCTACGACAGTGCAAACGATGTATCGCGGGCCGCTGTAACAGTTCTGAGCTTTCCCGACTTGCAGTTGCTGCAGCAAGCTGTGGTTCGCAGTCCTACAACTTTTCCTTATATTCCGGGTTTCCTGTCTTTTCGAGAAGTGCCGGCAGTTCTCGAAGCTTTGGAAAATATCAGTTTGAAGCCAGACTTGATATTGTGCGACGGTCAAGGACTAGCCCATCCCCGCAGGTTCGGTCTTGCGTGCCATTTGGGGGTTTTGACCGGGATTCCCACGATCGGAGTTGCCAAAAATCGATTTATTGGAGAACATTCAGAAGTCGGACTCGACCGGGGCAGTTGGCAACCCTTGCTGCTGGAGGGATCAACGGTAGGCGCAGCGCTGAGGACGCAAACAGGGGTAAAACCGATTTATGTTTCGATCGGTCATAAGGTAAACTTGATAAGTGCGATCGAGTACGTCCTGCGCTGCGCCCCAAAATATCGCTTACCAGAAACAACTCGATCGGCAGACCAACTAACATCGGGATAACTGGCAAGCGCGGAAGGCATCAAAAAAAAGTAAAAAGACCAAAAAAGCATCCGTCTTTGGACTTTTAATTTTTGAGGTGGCGCGGCCCGAGTCAAAAAATCCTCTGAGTCTACTGCCAATCTGCTTTCGGTTCCATCCTTCCAGCGAACTAAAGAATGACTATACCTGAGAAAGAGGTATAAAAGTTGGGGGGTTTATAGAATGATTGAAAGACAGTAACCAGCTTAAAACATTGGCGGCTCTAACTATAGTGCCCGGGCGTGAACTATTTTTAGTTCACATTTGTAAATCATGAAAGAGTCATCCTGCGAGTTAAACCAAAAGCTTAGATTCGTGTGATGAGGTTTCATAATTTACCGTCGGATATCTCACCACTGACTGGGAGTAACCACGACAGTGGGAGGCGAAGGCGCGATCGAGCTAAAAAATCAGAAACAAACAAGGAGACAGTCATGGCTGAGAAAAGCAAACGCGGATTCGCTTCTATGGATGCAGAAAAACAGCGCGCAATTGCTAGCAAAGGCGGAAAAGCTGCACACGAGAAAGGAACTGCCCACGAATTCACCTCTGAAGAAGCCAGACAAGCTGGTCAAAAAGGTGGCGAAGCTGTCAGCAGAAATCGTGAACACATGGCTCAAATTGGTCGCGAAGGCGGTCGGAAAAGCCGCAAGAGCGAAGCTTAAGTCTCTCAAGGCTGGCCCTGTAATGAAAGATTGCACAGTTGCAGCGTGAGAGATAGCACTAGGACAGTGAACGTTTGAGGAGGTGGGGCGATCGAACTTACCGAGGTAGTTCGATCGTCCAACCTCCAAAATTCGTTACTAGCGCACCACAGCCTCGCCAATGTGAAAACCCGACAGGAATTAGTTTTTAGCAATCCCTGGCAAATCTTGAACAGCAATTTTTTAACCAAGCTGCACTGCGGTCAATAATTTTGCGGGAAAGAAAAGCTGAGGAGAAGTAGTCAGAAGACAGAATTCAGAATACCCCATGCCAGAAGTCAGGTGTAATGTCAGGGAAAGAATTTTTTCTATTCCACGATTAAAATCGGGGGCTTTAAACCCCGATTCTCCATCCTGTCGCACACAATCCATTCTGGATTCTGGCTGTTGAATTCTGAATTCTTCTTCGGTAAGCGCGATTCAGTCTCTCAAAAAAAGCCAATACGAGCACTAAAAGCCCTGAATTCAGGGCTTTTTTGTATAGCTACACATTCTATTTTTAGAAGTTCGATCAAGTCGGCCTCAATAATTATAATTAAGTTTTTTGCTGAGGAACTCCGTCCTCAAAATAAATCAGTTAATATTTTTTTATATTTTTGAGCAAACCTATACAATCATGACAAACCAGCTAACTTTAGTATGGACAGAAGCTGGGGTGCGTCAAACTCGAACAATTCAAAACGGACAGCCGAGCAAAAATCCGGGAACCGTGAGGCTAGGGCGCGATCCGGCGAAGTGCGATCTAGTCTTTTCGCATCCCAGCGTATCGGGGCTGCACGTTGAAATATTTTTTAATCAGGAATTGCAGGAGTATGCAGTGCGGAATTTGCGCGAAAGCAATCCGCCCCTGGTAGATGGAAAAATTCTCGCCCGAGGCGAAGCAAAATTGAACTCGGGAAGTCACATCCATTTAGGCCAAGTGCAAATCGAGGTGGTGAATGTGACGGAGGTGCAGGTAGCCGGGCCGCTGACTGTTTTGCTGTCCGGGCCTCCGGCTCAAAGTTCTTCCCCGCCGACGGGGCCTTCAAGCTACGGCTTGCAGTGTCCGAAGTGCAGCCGAATTTCGCCTTACGCGCAGTTGAATGCGGGGTGTCCGTGGTGCGGTACATCTTTGGCGGCGGCGGCGAGTGTGATGATCTCTCCGTGAGAGTTTGAAAAAGGGAAAATCGGGCTATCCGCTAAACACTCTCAACTTCAAAAATCTTTTTTTGCAGAAAGCTCAAAGCCGCCGGCTGATGTTTAAAAAATAATCATGACTTCTCAACCCTTGCGCCTGCGACTGACTTGGACAGATACAGCTACGGGGGATTGTCGATCCCCGATACTCGACTTACCCATCGCTTTGGGACGAATTTTTGAAGCTATGCCGGCGACTATCAACGGGGAACGAGTTTCTCGAATTGCCCTCAGCAGCAGTCAAGTTTCTCGCTTTCACGCAGTGATTGGCACCGAAGGTAACAGTATTTTACTTACTGACACGGGCAGCCGCAACGGTACTTTTGTTAACGGCATTCGCCAAACCCGCTGCGTGCTGGCAAACGGGGATATGCTGCAAGTTGGGCCCTACGCGATCGGCATTTCTTTTGCTGTTAATTCCCCTGAAGCGCCGTCTGTCAATTCTCACATTTTCTTTAACCCGCAGACCAATGGGCCCGACCCTGCATTGGGGCCACAAATGGTGTCGCCGCTTTCACAAACAGTTAGTAGGGGAGAATTTCCGCCGATCGCATTTTTGCACGCTTCTCAAGTGTCAATGCGATCGCTCCAATCTATGGGACTCCCTGTGACAGAAGTTGATTGGGCTGCCGTTGGCGGCGGTTTGGGCAGCTTTATTTGGGTGGATTTGCTCAGAATTTGCGGCGTGAAAACAGATCGAATTGCGGTTTTGGGCATGGAAGAGCAGCCTTACGCCCGCTACCTGCGTCTGTGCCTGAATTCTCAAATTCCGCTGCGGGAACGCCTACGATCAAATTCTGACTCTTGTCCAGACAATATTTGGGGGTGGCCTCCCTATGCTTTGCGGGAAGCTTGGCAGGAATTGCTCAAAGGGCGTTTGGGGATGTCGTTAAAGTTGATGTGGCAGGTGTTTGCTGAACCGACTTTTGCCGAAACTTATACGCCTCGCGCGGGTAATGTGTTTGATTCTATTGACAGGGAAGTCGATCGAATTGGGTGGAATCAGATGTTTCGCTACGGTAGAGTGCGGGGAATTCGCAAAACAGATGACGGCAGGTACGCGATCGCTTATTCTCGATCGAATGCGGATCACCGCGACCACGCTTTTTTAATCGCCAAATACGTACACTTAGCCACCGGCTATCCCGCCATTCAATTTCTGCCCGACTTGCAAGCTTACCGCGAAAAAACCCAGGATTTTGAGTCCGTTGTCAACGCTTATGAAAGCCACGACGGCGTTTATGAAAAATTGGAGGCCAGGGGCGGCAGCGTGTTAATTAGAGGCCGGGGAATTGTTGCTTCGCGGGTGGTGCAGCGAATTTACGAAGCGCGACAGCGGAACCGAAATATTCAAGTATTGCATTTGATGCGATCGCCCAAACCTCAAGGTAACAAATTTAAACTCGCTCAGCGAAGAGTCGAAAATCACTACGAATTTCAACCTTTCAACTGGCCGAAAGCTTGCTGGGGCGGGGAACTCCGCGTACTTTTGGAACAAGCCGCCCCGGAATTTCGCCCGCAGTTGCTCACCGACTGGGGCGGCACTACCACAGCCCAGCGCAGCGACTGGCGGCGGATTGTCAAAGAAGGTTTAAGTCAAGGATGGTATCAAATTACCTTCGGGGAAGTCGAGCGAGTCGAGCGCGACAGTCAAAACCGCACAGTGACGTACATTCAGGAGAAGGAACTCAAGGGGCAAATTAAGTTAGAAGCTGATTTTATTATTGATGCTACGGGTTTGGACGCTAAGGTAAAAACCAGTCCCCTGTTAAACGATTTAGTAGCTCAATATAATCTTCCCCTTAACGGTTTGGGCCGACTGAGTGTTAACAACGATTTTGAAGTGCCCGAATTGCGGAATTCTTCTGCTAGCAACACAGAAGGCCGGGTATACGCAGCCGGCGCGATTACTTTGGGGGGGCCTTACGCGCCGGTAGACAGTTTTTTGGGCTTGCAATACGCCGCCTTGCGTTCGGTTGAAAGTCTAGCCGCCAACCGAGTTCCGGGTGTGCGGAAATTGAGCGTTTGGCGATCGTTCGTGCAGTGGTTGAAGTGGATTTTTAATAAATCTCCAGATTGATTAGAAACAAAACCGTTTCGCATTCAATCTAAAATCCAAAATCTAAAATCTAAAATCGAATGACTCCCACCTTATTTGGTCGATGGCAAACTCGAATTTTATTATTTGCAACAGTCGGCGTTTTAGTAACACTGCCATTTTTTCTAGGTTTAATCGCTGGTAAATCAGGCTCGATATTTTTCGGGATTTTAGGGTATGTAGCGATTTTTGGCATCGGCTGGGATGCCTTATATATCTACATCCAGCAGTACCGCTGGGATCGAGATTGGCCCGGCGCTTTTCAATTACTCGCTGGGATTTGGGAAGCACTTTTTGTGTTATTTTTAATCAAAATTATCGGTTTGCCGGGGATACCTGCACAAGATTTTGACTTGGGAGCTTTTGCTTTGCATTATAGTTTAGTGTGGCTGGCTATTTATCTGGCATCCCAAACACTGATGCGGATTTTGTTTCCCCACTGGCGTTTCCGTGGCGGCCAATGGTTGTAATAATATTGTGTGATTTTTGTGATACCTGTAGGGGGGTTTTTACAAATAATAATCACCTCAAATTAATAATCTCATAAACCCGCCCCGCCCCGGTCAATTACCAATTCCCCATGCCCAATTCCCCATGCCCAATTTCCCATTCCCCATCCCCTGTATATTCTCATTTTTTTCTGGTTCTGGCTTGCTCGATCTGGGTTTTGAGTCGATCGGCTTTAATGTAGCGTATGTCAATGAAATTTTCCCACCTTTCATGCAAGCATACCGCTATTCTCGGCAGTGCCTGAATTTGCCGCTACCAGAATACGGATATTGCGAAGGAGAGGAAGCAGATGTAACTCGACTTGTAGGGGGAGAACCAGCTTTTCGCCTGCGGGAATTGATGCAGGATGCTCGCAAGCATCACGATATTGTGGGATTTATCGCGGGGCCGCCTTGTCCTGACTTTTCTATTGGTGGCAAAAACCGAGGTGGGGAAGGAGATAAAGGTCAACTTTCAGCTTCATACATTGAATTGATTTGTCAGCAGCAGCCAGATTTCTTTTTATTTGAAAATGTCAAAGGTTTGTGGAGAACCAAAAAACATAAAGCTTTTTACGACGAACTAAAACATCAGTTGGCGGCTTCGGGATACGTTTTTGCCGAACGTTTAATTAATGCGATAGAATACGGCGTCCCGCAAGATAGGGATAGAATTATTTTGATTGGACTTAGAAAAAACCTTGTCAAAAATCTGGGCATTTCCCTAGAGGAAACAAGCCCAATGTTAGCCGAAAGTTTATTTCCTTGGCAAAGTCAGGTATTATATCCCAAATCAGAAATTTTTTCTCATGCTTGGCCTGATAGAACAGCTTTTGCAGATGATGGTTTCGTGCCTTGTCCTGATGGCATTCCCCAAGATTTAACGGTAGAATTTTGGTTTCAAAAAAATGACGTTCTCAACCATCCCAATGCCAAACACTATTTCCAACCCAAAGCAGGCCTTAAGCGGTTTGCTTCCGTTGATGAAGGAGATGATTCAAAAAAATCTTTCAAGCGATTGCACCGATGGCGTTATTCGCCAACAGCTTGTTACGGCAATAACGAAGTTCACTTGCACCCTTACAAACTTCGCCGGCTGTCTGTTGCAGAAACGCTGGCTATTCAGTCACTGCCAAAAGATTTTGCACTGCCGGAAAAGATGACCTTGACTAATATGTTTAAAACTGTTGGCAATGGGGTTCCTTATTTAGCTGCACAAGGTATTGCCAAAACAATTTTACATTTTTTACAGACAAAATAAATAGAGAAATATGCCCAAATAAACCTTAGCATCAAGACTTTTGCTGTGGTGCGTGAGGGCAAGTAATTTTTGAATTCAAACTGTGAGATTTTTAACACTCACCCACCGCCACAACTAGATTTTGATGCCTGACGCGCGGTTTAAGATTGATTGTCGGTGGCGCAAGTTACTCGCCACGCCTCACACACCCTATAGATTTGTGAAAGTGTTTTTTTTTAAGAGACAAGATTGTATGCCTTCCCAAACTATCTTGAAAGGCATTTGCGTTTATCTGCGTTTATCTGCGGTTTCCCCTATCCATTAAAGATTTATGAAATAAGTCTAATAAACAGCAGAGGGTGCTGAGAAAGAGAAAAAACGCAGAAAAATAAAAGTTCACAAAGGGTTTAGACTTGTTATATAATAGTTGGTTAAGGTTGAAAACCTATATTTTTTATTGCCTGCAATTCGCCATGACCGTTAAACCCCGCCGCTATCACATCACTACTTTCGGATGCCAGATGAATAAAGCCGACTCGGAACGGATGGCCGGCATTCTGGAAAATATGGGCTTTGAGTTCTCGGAAGACCCGAACGAAGCTAGCTTGATTCTCTACAATACTTGCACAATTCGCGACAATGCCGAACAAAGAGTTTATTCTAACCTCGGAAGGCAAGCTCATCGCAAACGCCAAGAACCGGGTTTAACTTTAATTGTAGCTGGATGCGTCGCGCAGCAGGAAGGTGAAGCGCTGCTGCGGAGAGTGCCGGAATTAGACTTAGTAATGGGGCCACAACACGCTAACCGACTTGAAGATTTGCTGGAACAAGTTTTTGAGGGCAATCAAGTTGTGGCGACAGAAGCTGTTGAGATTATGGAGGATATTACTAAGCCGCGCCGCGATAGCAAGGTGACTGCTTGGGTGAATGTAATTTACGGCTGCAATGAACGCTGCACTTATTGTGTTGTGCCGAATGTTCGCGGGGTTGAACAGTCACGAATGCCGGAGGCAATCCGCGCAGAAATGGAGGATTTGGGCCGTCAAGGTTACAAGGAAGTAACTTTGTTGGGGCAAAATATTGATGCTTACGGACGCGATTTGCCGGGGACAAAATCCGACGGCAGCAACCAGCATACTTTGACGGATTTGCTTTATTTTGTGCAGGATGTGGCGGGGGTCGATCGCCTCAGATTTGCTACTAGCCACCCGCGCTATTTTACAGAGAGATTGATTAAGGCTTGTGCGGAATTACCGCAGGTTTGTGAACATTTTCACATTCCTTTTCAGTCGGGAGATAATGATATTTTGAAGGCGATGTCGCGAGGCTATACTCAGGAGAAATACCGCCGGATTATTGATACAATTCGCCGTTATATGCCGGATGCTTCGATTACGGCGGACGCGATTGTCGGTTTTCCTGGAGAGACGGAAGCACAGTTTGAGAAGACTTTGAAGTTAATCGAAGATGTGGGTTTCGATTTGGTGAATACTGCGGCTTATTCGCCTCGCCCGGGGACGCCGGCGGCTTTGTGGGAAAATCAGTTGAGTGAGGATGTGAAAGCCGATCGCCTGCAACGAATCAATCATGTAGTGACAACAACGGCGATGGAACGATCGCAGCGCTATTTCGGACGCACGGAAGAGGTTTTGGTGGAAGTCCAAAATCTCAAAGATCCAACTCAGGTGATGGGACGCACTCGCGGCAATCGTCTCACATTTTTCAAGGGGGATATTGCTGAATTGGCGGGTAAAATTGTGCTGGTTAAAATTACAGATATTCGCGCTTTTAGTTTGACGGGAGAAATGCTGTAAGCTGTTGGGGCATTTAAATTGTATGTCAAGAAATAATCAAACTATGACTGGGCAGTTTCTCCGAGGCCGCCCGCAATATACAATTTAAATTCGCAACAGCTTATGCTTAATTCTCAGTTTCTGTCGCATACTTCCTGTGATAGCTGCGCTAACTGCGTGTATATTTGTCAAAAAGTACCGGGAGTATTGAAAAATGACAAAGATGCGGATCGGGCTATTGTTCGGGGGGCGATCGGGCGAACACGAAGTTTCAATTAGTTCGGCGCGAGCGATCGCCCGCGCCCTCGCTGCTGAGGAAAATGGCTCTAAATACGAAGTTCTGCCCTTTTACATCCAAAAAAACGGCCGCTGGCTGTCGGGAACATTACCTCAACAAGTCTTAGCCAGCGGGAAACCTCTGGAAATAGAGCAACAATCAGGACAAGACGACTCTTCCCCATCTGGACAGTTTCCTAATTTTAATGCTGTAGATGTTTGGTTCCCTGTTTTGCACGGGCCAAACGGCGAAGACGGTACGGTGCAAGGTTTGCTGAAATTAATGCAAATTCCTTTTGTCGGTTCCGGAGTTTTAGGCTCGGCGCTGGGAATGGATAAAATTGCTATGAAAATGGCTTTTGCTCACGCTGGTTTGCCGCAGGTAAAATACATTGCTGTCAACCGTTCCGAAATCTGGTCTAATCCTTGCGTTTTCCCCAAACTATGTGATAAAATTGAAGCAAGTTTGGGCTATCCTTGCTTTGTTAAGCCGGCGAATTTGGGTTCGTCTGTGGGAATTTCCAAAGCTCGATCGCGCGCTGAATTAGAAGCAGCTCTCGACAGCGCCGCCAGCTACGATAGGCGGATAATTGTCGAAGCGGGTGTGGTTGCTAGAGAATTAGAATGTGCAGTTTTAGGAAATGACAACCCCAAAGCTTCAACCGTAGGAGAAATTACTTTTAAAAGCGATTTCTACGACTACGAAACTAAATATACCCAGGGACAAGCCGACTGCTCAATCCCGGCAAAAGTCAGCAGTGCGATCGTCTCGCAAATCCAAGAAATGGCAGTACAAGCATTTTTGGCTATAGACGCGGCAGGTTTAGCGCGAGTAGACTTTTTCTACATTGAATCAACCGGAGAAGTTTTGATTAACGAAATCAACACTTTTCCCGGCTTTACAGCTACCAGTATGTATCCGCAAATGTGGGCAGTGGACGGCATTTCTTTCCCAGAATTAGTAGACCGTTTAATTCAACTAGCTCTCGAACGGCACGGGGAAAAAGGTTGAATCGCGAGCTGCAAACCGCTGCCGTGCCAACAGAAAACAAATTAATTTCGCCGGTAATATATCCATACCAGCGGAAACGATATAACATGGTTGTGGCAGGCAGTGCCTGCCCGCAGCCATATTTCTGCTGCTGGTCGAGGAACAGGGAATTTTTAGCAGGCTGGTGTAAATTAAATGCAACATAAAATGTTTAAGGGAGAACGGCGAATAGCAGCGTCAATCTCACATCTTGCATCTCAAATTTTAACTCGGTTAACTTAGATGAGACGTTTCACTCAACTATCGCATTGGTGGACTTACGGACTGTTTTTTCCCCTAGCGGTACTCAACTGCTGGTTAGCCCTCCTAGTCTTTGAATATTTTCGCGCCCTGATTACAGTTTTGATCATCGCTACAGTGCTGTCTTTTTTGCTAGATTATCCAGTGCGCTTTCTGCACAGATACGGCTTGAAGCGCGATCGAGCAGTTTTGTCGGTATTGTTTTTGACTTTACTGGTATTGGTGGTTTTAGGTCTGACTCTGGCTCCCATTCTGCTAAACCAAATCACGGAACTCGCTACCCGACTGCCGACTTGGATAGTTTCTGGCACAGAACAAATTGAAGCGTTCCACAAATGGGCGGAAAATCGTAATCTCCGCATTGATGTTAGCGGTTTGACTACTCAATTGAGCGATCGACTTTCAACTCAATTGCAGTCTCTCACCGGCGAAATCCTCAAATTTGGCTTGGGTGCGGCAGACAGTCTGTTGAATTTCCTGCTGACAATAGTCCTGACATTTTACTTGCTCTTGCACGGCGATCGCGTGTGGGAAGGTTTGTTTAAATGGTTTCCCTCCAAGCTGAACCTTCTATTGCGGCAGTTGCTGGCGCGAAGCTTCCACAACTACTTTGTCGGGCAAGCAACTTTAGCGGGTTTGATGGGGCTGTCGATGACTGTTGCTTTTTTAATTTTGCGAGTTCCCTTCGGACTGCTGTTTGGTTTGGGTGTGGGTGTAATGACCATCATTCCCTTCGGGGCACCTTTCAGTATTTGCATTGTCAGTTTGCTAATTACATTAAACAACTTTTGGCTCGGCGTGACAGTTTTAGCTGTCGCTACAGTAATTGAGCAAGTAATTGAAAGCGGGGTTGCTCCTCGGTTATTAGGCGGTTTTATTGGTCTCAATCCTGTGTGGATTTTAGTGTCGCTGCTGGTGGGGGTTAAGGTGGCGGGAGTAGCAGGTTTGATAGTTGCTGTGCCGATGGCAGGTTTTATTAAAAATACTGTTGATACTTTGGAAACTTTGAGGAACAAGTCCAAGGAAATTGATTCGGTTAGTTCCATTGAACCTGCGGGGCAATAAAATTGCAAACTCCGTTCAAATCTAAGATTTGAACGGAGTTTTGGCTGTCTACTGTGACTTAGCTGTTGACTTAGCTTTAGTTGCTACTTTAGCTTTATGCTTGGGGGTTGCTTTAGTTGCTACTTTAGCTTTATGCTTGGGGGTTGCTTTAGCTGCTGTCTTAGTTGCGGGTTTCCTGGTAGCTGCTTGCGCCGCAGGCATTCCCGCAGTGCCCGCAATGCCGGACAATAGCGCACCTAGGGCGAGGGCGGTTGCCAGAAAAGATTTGCCAAACTTAAAATTCATGGTAGACGACTTTTGTTTTTGTTAATGTTTGAGAATACGCAAGAATAATAGTAACATATATTTTCAGTCATCTAAGGTTGATTAGATATTGCCTTTGTGCCGGACTTATTTGTCAGGACCCCAAAATTCCTCGCAAAACGCTCCTGATCGCGAAAGTTTGGGGTTGCTGCTGATTTATGTAACAATAAGTCGGGAATCTTAGTTGTTGACTTCGGATATCAATCCTGTGAATATTTCGCGGGAAATGCGGAATATCCAGGCCGACTACCGTAGTCTGTATTATGGCACTCAGGCGACAATTTGCCAGTGCTAGCGATCGTTCGATCGCACTCAAAAGCTGGAATCCACAATAGACCTGCGAGTGTCGGGTTTCTACCCCACCTTGTAGGGTAAACCCTACCAGTCAAGCAGATGTCACAAATGCTTGAATTAAAATTAAAGAGCCTTTAGTTCTAACTTAATTACAATAAGTGCTAAAAATGCAAAACCCTAATTATAACTCTCGCTCTAACTCCAACCAAATCAATACTATGTCAACCAAAAATATGCCTGCTACAACTGTGCGTTATCGCCGTTTTTCGTTTCCGAAAAAGCTTGCTTTTTTATCCCTTGTTTTGCTTGGCTCTACCGCAACTGTTGGGTGCAACGCCCTAACTTCTCAAGTTCCTGGAAGTTCTAACGCCATCAAAGCTGAACCGGCAAGTGCAGCGCCAATCTCAGCATTGCCTGCAAATATACTGCCCTCTCAAGACTCTAATTTTGTTACTAAAGTTGTGCAGGAAGTCGGGCCGGCAGTGGTGCGGATCAATTCGTCTCGGACGGTGACAAACCAAGTTCCAGATGAGATCCCCGAGCAATTCCGTCGCTTCTTCGGTTCGGAATCTCCCATTCAACCCGGAAATCGGGTAGAAAGGGGTTCTGGTTCGGGTTTTGTTTTTGGTTCCGACGGTCGCATTTTGACTAACGCTCACGTTGTTGATGGCGCGGATACGGTGACGGTAAAACTGAAGGATGGCCGCGAATTTGTCGGCAAAGTTTTAGGCGTCGATACAGTTACTGATGTGGCTGTTGTTAAAATTGAAGCTAACAATTTGCCTGTGGTGAGTTTGGGCAAATCTGAAGAGTTACAGCCGGGAGAATGGGCGATCGCGATCGGCAATCCCCTCGGTTTGGACAATACTGTGACTGTCGGCATTATTAGTGCTACAGGCCGTTCTAGCGCCGATGTCGGCGTTCCCGACAAGCGCGTCAGCTTTATTCAAACCGATGCTGCGATCAATCCCGGCAATTCTGGTGGCCCGCTGCTGAACCAGCGCGGTCAAGTTATCGGCATGAATACGGCGATTATTCAAGGCGCTCAAGGATTGGGTTTTGCTATTCCGATTGATCGAGCACAACAAATTGCCAACCAATTAGTAACAACCGGAAAAGCCGAACATCCTTATCTCGGCGTTCGGATGTTGAGCATTACTCCCGAAGTCAAGGCAGAATTCAATAAAAATCCCAACCCCAAATTGAGGCTGACTGAAGATAAAGGCGTGTTAGTTTTGGGAATTGCCAAAGATTCTCCGGCGGCACAAGCTGGAGTCCGCGTTGCCGATGTGATCAAGAAAATCAACGGTGCAGAAGTCAGCGATGCTGGCAGCGTACAGCAAATTGTCGAGAAAAGTACAGTGGGCAGCGATCTGCAGCTTGAATTGAGCCGCGGCGGACAACCTGTTACTGTGGCGGTGAAAGCTGGTGCTTTTCCAGCGACCCAGAAGCAGCAGTAGAATTGTTGATTGAAACTTATATCTTGCACCATTGTCAATAATCCTTTGATGAACAGGCAAGATGCCTGTTCCACAAGAAAATTAATCTCTTGTGGAACGGGCATCTTGCCCGTTCTTGAGAATGGTGCAAGAGGTGAGTTTTAATCGGCTTGGTCTGTGAGGAGGGTTTAAACCTCCGGCGGGATGTCGGGGGTAGTAGTTATAGTAAGTTACCATAATTTATATGGGTTATTAAGAGGTAGAAAAATGGCTAACATTAATCGGAGGCGTACTGAAAATATTAACGGTAACTTTTATGTAGACAGTACCTGCATTGACTGTGATACTTGTCGGTGGATGGCACCTGAAGTATTTGGTCAAGCAGGAGAACAGTCTGCGGTTTACCACCAGCCAACTAATGAAACTGAAGAAATGCGATCGCTCGCGGCTCTTTTGTCTTGTCCCACAAGTTCGATCGGCACTGTTGAAAAACCCAAAAGGATCAAAGAAGCCCAGCAACTGTTGCCCGCACTCGTAGCAGAAAATGTCTATCACTGCGGCTACCACTCAGAGCAATCCTACGCCGCGGCCAGCTATTTAATTGTCCGCCCCGAAGGAAACATTTTAGTTGATTCTCCCCGTTTTGTGCCGCCGCTAGTCAAAAACATAGAAGCAATGGGTGGCATTCGCTATCTGTACTTGACTCACCGCGACGACGTAGCCGACCATCAACAATACCACGATCATTTTGGGTGCGATCGCATCATTCATGCTGACGAAATTAACGCGGGTACTTGCCATGTAGAAATTCAATTGTCGCGCAGCGAACCTTATCAACTAGAAGATGACTTGTTGATTATACCTGTTCCCGGCCACACGAAAGGTCACACAGTTTTGCTTTACAATAACAAGTTTTTGTTCAGCGGCGATCATCTTGCTTGGTCGGAAAGTTTGCAGCAGCTAGTTGGCTTTCACGAAGTCTGTTGGTATTCTTGGCCGGAACAAATCAAATCTATGCAGAATTTGGCTAATTACTCGTTTGAATGGGTGTTGCCGGGACACGGCCGCAGGTATCAAGCCGATCGACAAACCATGAGCAATCAAATGCAACAGTGTATTGCTTGGATGCTCGATGCTTAATAGTTTAAAACCCCTTTTCTACTAGGTGGTTAAAACCAATCCTACACACACTTTCGTCCGAGCCGAGGGGGACTAAGAATAAGAGGGGATATTTAAGCCCGATTGGGTATTAAGCCTTTGGGAGGGCCACCAAAGTCATAGAATTAGCGGGGTAAATTGCCTGGAATCCAGTATCACTGACACCTAAATCGCTGTGACGGGAATCGCCCGCCAATTCCCCTCGCTGTAAGTGTAAATTTGAGCTTTTGGGGCTGTGTGAAGTCCTTTCAAACTCAAGTTTCTGGTAAAATTTTGGCTGGTTTTATTAATGATTACTACCGTCAAAGCACTGTAGTGCGATCATCGCCTGCGTTGATTGAGACAAGTCCTTGAGCGGACGGGTTGACAACAATAGTTAAAAGATCTAATATTTGAATATTGATAAAATTCGGGAAATGAGAGATTTTTGATATTCATGATAATAGCTCTTCTGTACTTACCGCTGCTCAAATGTTAGTTAAGTGTTCACAAAAAATGTAGAACAAAATAAATTATGAACAAATTAAGGACAACTATTCTAGATTTACCTGGTGTCATAGTAGAAGATTACAAGCAGAGAGGAGCCACATTAATTTTAGTGGTAAAATCTAAATAAAAAGCCTCAAAATGCCCTATAGGCAATCAATCTAGCCATCATTTACATCAAAACTATCGGTATTTATTTAGAGAGTTGCCGATAGGTAATAAAGAAGTAATGCTGAGAGTAAATAGACGCAGATTTAAATGTAAAAATTGTCACAAACCTTTTAATGAGAGATTAAATTTTGTCGAAAATCAGAAAAATTTCACGAATAGATATGCACAAACTATTACTGAACAAGTTGTCCATAGTGACATTAAAAACCGGGCTAAAAACAATAACTTAACATCAGAATAAGTTTGGTTAATGGTAAAGACTCTAGCGAATAAAATATTACCTGTTGATGTAAAAAACTTACAAAAACTCAGCATAGATGAAATTAGTTTAGTAAAAGGGCAAGGAAAATTTATAGTTGTATTAGTAGATTTATCAACACATAAATTAATAGGCTTGGTTGCCGAAAGTCAACAAGAAACAATCAAAAAAAAGATGCTTGAATGGGGAGAAAAAGTGTTAAACCCGATCAAAGAAGTAAGTATGGACATGACGGGTAATTATAAGTCATTAGTCAAAAAGCTTTGCCCGAATGCTGATGTAACAGTAGATAGATTTCATGTGACAAAAATGATTCATGAGGAATTAAATCAGGCAAAAATTGAGTAAAAAAAGGCAGCATCATCGCTAAAAGCGAAAGAGAGAGCCAAATTATTGGATAGTTTAAAACGAAGTAAAGAGACATTATTGAAAGCAGAAAATAACTTATCTGACGAAGATAAAATAAAATTAAAACAAGTAAAAAATGCTTCCCTAAGAGTAGGAGCTATGCACAATTTAAAAGAAGAGTTTCACTCTTTATTTGAAAAAAGCAATAATTTGGGTGACGGGATATTAGAATTAACAGATTGGTTGAAAAAAGCACAACCATACTATAAAAAAAGTGTAGAAACAATCAAAAGATGGTTGGGAGAGATTGTGGGCTATTTTGAATCAAGAACAACAAATGGCATAGTCGAGGGAATTAATACTAAATTAAAGCTCTTAAAAAGGTGTGGTTTTGGATTTAGAAATTTGATAAATTTTGAAATACGGGCATTACTTTTTGGGCATTTTCCTAAAAAATGAGCAGCGGTAAGTACGGAAGAGCCAAAATTACCAAGGTCAAATTTGTGGGATCAGTCGATGTGAGATTGGAGATTTACTGCACAGATGAATCTGGGAGATTGAAAAAGAGCGTTGCCCTGAGCTTGTCGAAGGGTCTAAAATTTTGGCCTCTCCACGACTCCTGTCAGCAAGCAAGTATCCGTTTTTGGGCGCGATAAAAAAGGCTGCGCTGGCTCTACAAGATGCTCCTAATGTATCATAAATCATTGAAATAGCCTTCATTGATGAGTTATAAAGGTTTGTCGGTAAAAAAATACAAATTAGCGTTATACACAACTGTCAACCTTTTTCGGCTAGGCATCTTAGCCTGACTTCTGGACGATCGCTGACAAGACTTGCACACAAACTCTGACTGTAATGGGTGAAATTTTATCAATTTTTTGATAAACTTGATGTTCGCGGCTTGAGAGTTGACTTCACAATAAGACAGGTTTCACCAGTTGTGAACCGCGCTGCTACATTGCACCTACCGACTGAGCGGGCAGGTGACTTTTGTGTCTGCGGGCGCTGACGAAAGCAACTCAACAGCGCAGCAAGCAAAATAACGCTAAAGTTACTATCTACCTGAGTCCGCAAGGCTACCCTTCCGAACTCAGGAAAAACCCACACAAAAAACTAGATCGCCTGCAATGTATCTAGTTGCAGGGCGGCAATTTCTCCAAGAATCACTGCTTTTTAACAGCAGGGTATTCTAGGAGACATCTCCGAAGCGATGCGAGCGAGATAATTTAAAATCTGCAAACAGGGTTTCAGTGCTAAGTACAGGCCGCATAGACGTAAATTTTTATCAAATCAGCTTCCAATGTGCTGTCTTAAAGTTTACTAGGCTCACACCGCTCGGCAGCCTTCTCTCTCCGAGCTATAAAAACGCATCAACCACACAATCACGGAAATAACATTCAATCAACATGGGTAACACGATCGATCCAAACAGAAACAGAAACGTGCATCAGACTGAGCGAGGAACTCCATTTGCCGGCCAAAGCTGGTTAGTGGAAGAAAGAGATGCCTGCGGTGTGGGGTTTATTGCCAACCAAAGCGGCGAAGCTACGCACTCGATTATTGAAAAAGCGCTGCCAGCTTTAACTTGTCTGGAACATCGCGGCGGTTGCAGCGCCGACCAAGATTCCGGCGACGGTGCGGGTTTGATGACCGCGATTCCTTGGGAATTGTTGGATACTTGGTTTGCCGAACAGGGAATTGTGCCTCCCGCACGGGAAAACTGTGGCGTGGGAATGCTGTTTCTGTCTCAAGATAAATTTCAAGCGACTATAGCGCGGCAGGTGGTTGAGCAAGTTCTGACCGATCGCGGTTTCACAGTTTTGGGATGGCGCACAGTTCCCATCGTACCATCGGTTTTGGGCGAGCAAGCGCGAGAAAATCAACCTCAAATCGAACAAGTAATTGTTAGTTCACCGCACTTAGCCGGAGACGAACTCGACAAACATCTATTTTTGGCGCGCCGCACAATCGGACACGCCCTGTCAAATCGCCCCAACTTCACCCGCCAAGACTTTTATACTTGCTCTTTCTCCTGTCGCACGATCGTCTATAAAGGCATGGTGCGATCGGCCGTACTGGCAGAATTTTACCCAGACCTGAAAAATCCCGCTTATAAAAGCTCCTTTGCCGTCTATCACCGGCGCTTCAGCACCAACACCATGCCCCGCTGGCACTTAGCCCAGCCGATGCGCTTACTGGGACACAACGGGGAAATTAACACGCTGTTGGGCAATATTACTTGGATGAAGGCGCGACAAGCAAATTTAGCTCACCCGAATTGGACTCAAGCTGATATCGACACGTTCAACCCAATTGTCAATCCCGAAAGCAGCGATTCGGCAAACTTGGACAACGTGATGGAGTTGTTGGTGCACTCCGGCCGCACCCCCCTAGAATCCCTGACAATTCTGGTACCCGAAGCTTACAAAAATCAGCCGGATTTGGCTCCTTATCCAGAAATTGTCGATTTTTACGAGTATTACAGCGGCATTCAAGAACCTTGGGACGGCCCGGCGCTGCTGGTGTTCAGCGACGGGAAACAAGTAGGTGCTACGCTCGATCGCAACGGTTTGCGACCGGCCCGCTACTGCATTACTAAAGACGGTTTGGTAATTGTGGCTTCCGAAGCCGGAGTTGTCGATATTCCCGAAGCAGATATTGTCGAAAAAGGCCGTTTGGGGCCAGGACAAATGATTGCAGTTGACCTGCAAACCAAGGAAATTCTCAAAAATTGGCAACTCAAGCAGCGAATTGCTAAACGACATCCCTACGGCGAATGGCTGCAAAAACACCGCGAAACTTTGGAACCGCAGCCTTTTGCCGAAACCGCAACCCTCGACTCGCAAACCCTGTTAGCAACCCAAACTGCTTTTGGCTACACAGCCGAAGATTTGGACATGGTAATCGTCGAGATGGCGAGTTCTGGCAAAGAACCGACTTTCTGCATGGGCGACGACGTTCCCTTGGCTGTGTTGTCAGAAAAGCCTCAGTTGCTGTACAACTATTTCAAACAGCGGTTCGCTCAAGTGACAAATCCGCCGATCGACCCCCTGCGCGAGGGGATGGTGATGTCGCTGACGATGAATGTGGGCCTGCGGGGCAATTTACTGCAAGCAGTACCAGAAAATGCCAAGCGGCTGAAAATTGATTCCCCCGTACTCAACGACGCTGAACTGTGTTTCTTGAAAGACCAGAAGTCTTTCTCCGCCAGCGAATTGTCAACGCTTTACAAAATTGCTGCTGGGCCTTTTGGTTTGAAAACCGCAGTCGAGCAACTTTGTCAAAAGGCGGCGATAGCGGTGCGCGAGGGTTCGAGGATTCTGATTTTGAGCGATCGAGTATCGAAGGCCGAAGGGGAATCTTCTGTGGGATTGAGCGCAGAATGTACTTATATTCCGCCTTTCCTGGCAGTTGGCGCGGTTCACCACCACTTAATTAAGGTCGGCCTGCGGATGCAAACTTCGCTGGTTGTCGATACCGCCCAATGTTGGAGCACTCACCACTTCGCTTGTTTGCTCGGTTACGGGGCGGTAGCTGTTTGCCCTTACTTGGCATTGGAAAGCGTGCGCGCCTGGTGGTCTGACGCCAAGACTCAAAACTTGATGCAGCACGGCAAAGTTCCCAATATTACCGTCACACAGGCTCAAGCTAGATACCGCACAGCAGTGGAAAATGGGCTGCTGAAGATTATGTCGAAAATGGGGATTTCACTGCTGGCTAGCTATCAGGGGGCGCAAATCTTTGAGGCGATCGGCATTGGCGGTGATTTGCTCGATTTGGGTTTCAAAGGCACTGTTTCCCGCATCGGCGGTTTGAGTGTCGCGGAACTGGCTAACGAGGTAATGTCTTTCCACAGTCAAGCTTTCCCAGAATTGCTTCTGAAAAAGCTGGAAAATTTCGGCTTCGTGCAGTACCGCCGGGGCGGTGAATATCACATGAACAGCCCGGAAATGGCCAAGGCTTTGCACAAGGCTGTGACTACTTTTAAGGCTCAGACTAGCGGTAACGGTAACGGATCTGAAGCAAAAACAGCTTACGACCATTACGAGGTTTACAAACAACAGCTAGAAAATCGCCCGGTAACGGCTTTGCGGGATTTGCTCGACTTTGCGAGCGATCGTCCTCCCATTCCTGTCGAAGATGTAGAATCTGTAGCAGATATTGTCAAGCGGTTCGCCACCGGCGGTATGTCCCTCGGCGCTTTGTCCCCGGAAGCCCACGAAACGCTAGCGATTGCGATGAACCGCATCGGCGGCAAATCGAACTCCGGCGAAGGCGGCGAAGACGCGGTGCGCTACAAAGTGCTAAACGATGTGAGTGCGGCGGGTTTCTCACAAACGCTGCCTCACTTGAAAGGTTTGCAGAATGGCGATACAGCTTCTTCATCCATCAAACAGGTAGCTTCTGGACGTTTCGGGGTAACTCCTGAGTACCTGATGAACGCCCAACAAATCGAAATTAAGATCGCACAAGGTGCGAAACCGGGTGAAGGCGGTCAATTGCCGGGGCCGAAAGTGAGCGAGTACATTGCTTATTTGCGCCGATCGAAACCGGGTGTCACGCTGATTTCGCCTCCTCCTCACCACGATATTTATTCGATCGAGGATTTGGCGCAGTTGATTTTTGACTTGCACCAAATCAATCCGAAAGCAGGAGTTTCGGTGAAGTTGGTGTCGGAAGTCGGCATCGGGACTGTAGCCGCCGGTGTCGCTAAGGCCAATGCTGATGTGATTCAAATTTCCGGCCACGATGGCGGCACCGGTGCTTCGCCATTGAGTTCGATTAAGCACGCAGGTTCTCCGTGGGAACTCGGATTGACAGAAGTGCACCGGGTGCTGATGGAAAACAAATTGCGCGATCGAGTTTTACTGCGCGTTGACGGTGGCTTTAAAAGCGGCTGGGACGTGATTGTAGGCGCTTTGATGGGCGGCGAAGAGTACGGTTTCGGCACGGTGGCAATGATTGCAGAAGGCTGTATTATGGCTCGCGTTTGCCACATGAATAGTTGTCCGGTGGGGGTGACAACTCAACAAGAACACTTGCGGAAACGGTTCCCCGGAACGCCGGAACACGTTGTTAATTTCTTCTATTTCGTAGCAGAAGAAGTGCGGAGTTTGTTGGCGAAATTGGGTTATAAGTCGATCGCAGATATCATCGGCCGCGCGGATTTGCTGAAAATGCGCGATGGGGTGAAACTAACTAAAACCCAAGCGATTAATTTGGATTGTTTGACCAAGTTACCGGATACTAAGAGCGATCGATCTTTCTTGATCCACGGCGACGTACACACTAACGGGCCTGTGTTAGACGATGATTTGCTCGCGGATGCGGAGATTCAAAGTGCGATCGCCAATCACGGCACTGTTAGCAAGAATGTAAAATTGGTGAATACTGATCGCACTGTAGGTGCACGTTTAGCAGGTGCGATCGCACAGCAACACGGCAACACCGGCTTTAGCGGTGAAATCACCCTCAACTGCACCGGCAGCGCCGGCCAAAGCTTTGGCGCGTTCAATTTGCCGGGGATGACGCTGGTACTGTCAGGCCAAGCCAACGACTACGTTGGTAAGGGGATGCACGGTGGCGAAATCGCGATCGCACCGCCGGCTGGTGCGACTTATGATGCTTCTGAAAATGCGATCGTCGGTAACACTTGTTTGTACGGTGCGACGGGGGGAACTCTGTTGGCGGCGGGTAAAGCTGGCGAACGGTTTGCGGTGCGAAACTCGATGGCGAAAGCTGTGATCGAGGGTGCGGGCGATCACTGCTGCGAGTACATGACTGGCGGCGCGATTGTGGTGTTAGGAAAAGTCGGCCGCAACGTCGGGGCTGGAATGACTGGTGGCTTGGCTTATTTCCTCGATGAAGATGGCAGTTTCCCGGCTCATGTCAACGGGGAGATTGTGAAGATGCAGCGCGTTTGTACGGCGGCTGGGGAGGCGCAATTGAAGGAGTTGATTGAGGCTCAGTGCGATCGAACCGGCAGCAAGAAAGCTGAGAAGATTTTGGCAAATTGGTCGGAATATTTGCCTAAGTTCTGGCAAGTTGTGCCGCCGAGTGAAGCGAATTCGCCCGAGGCTTCCGAACAAAAGATTGCTGTGAAAGCGTAATTTTGCAGTTGGTTAAAGAGATGAGGGGCGACGCGAGTTGCCCCTTTTTTTGAATCTACCGGACTTGACATTACAAATGAATAGTCAGAAACCGAGTTTTGCACAAAACCTCAAAAAAACCTCTTGCTCCCCCCCTTGCTAAGCTATGCTTTATAAACATCTTTCTTAACGATAAAGTTGACAAAAGTAACTACTTGTGTAAGAGCGATTGGGGAGCTCGCTTCTGATAAAATACGAATTATTCTGCAAAGAGTGTTCATTGATGTCTCTCTCTTTCAAGGAGTTTGCTCAAGCGCGAGCGGGGTTTTTCCCTCTGGCACATTTTGGACAAACAGAATAAAATGTTTTTCTGCCATTGGCTCATGGCGGCTGACGGGGTTGTCACCCCGTCAGGATATTTGTAGAATTAAATTAAAATTCTACAAATCCTAAAAATTAAGGCTTACCGCAACTTATTGAGCGGATACAAATTTTTTAACTCTCAGAGTGGTTTTCCGTCATCCATTTTTGGTAAGTATCCTCCAGTTGCTTGTCTTCCAGAACGAGTTCTAGGCGGACTTTGACGCAACCGTGACGGGGTTGAGAGGCGATCGAATTTAAGATTTTGCTAGCTTTCTGCACAGAGGTAAATTCAGCCTTAACTGTCGGCTCTTGGCGATCGCTCTTAATCTCCGTCAAATCTATACCAGTGATGTTTCCCTCACCTAAATCTATTTCTGCCAACACCTTCGGATCGTCGCCGACTTGTTCGACGATCAGCTTTTCCCACTGGATGGGTACTTGTACCATCCGAGTTTCAATTTCTTTACGCACTATGACTTCGCCGACTTTGCGCTTGCTGCGATTGATCACCAATCGTTCTTCTAGCAGGCGAATTACTTCTTGATCGACAATATCGAAGTTTTCCTCATCCTGATCTGTCTCCAAATTTCCATCTGTGCGATCGGCATCTGTTAGATTTGACATAACTTTTGAGGGATTTGTTAACTCACTGTTGCTAAATTCACTATCCGGTTCAGAGGCATTTTCTAAATACGGATGAGCGCCATTTGCCGAAACTATTGGCAGCAGATCGACTTGATCAGAATTAATAGTTACAAACAGCGCTTTTTGATGATAATCGACTTTTTTGAGCAGCTTAACACTTAATAAAAAAATGCGGGTGTTTTCGCTGCCTAGCGCGGCAACCACAAAGTTTAACTGACCGTTAGCATCAAAATATACATCTTTAACTTTGCCGACCAAGTGACCTTGGTTGTCTTTGACGGTAAAACTTTTTAGCTTAGTTCTGACTTTTTCAGGCACCCGGTTGAGACGGGTTATTGATTGGGCAGTTGCTATCTTTTCTGCTGATGCTTGACCGTTCATTTTTTAAACTTTCCTGCTTAGGGATTTTTATTATGAATTGGTAAGGGGAAATTGGTAAAGGCGGGGAAAGTGCATAAACGTTGCCAAAACTAGACAAGTTTTGTACCCCACCCGCCGCTCACATAGGAATTGCGCGATCGCTACCAATCCAATCAAACCTGCGCGGTGACAGAATTATGTCATTAAGGCGCAATTCCTATGCAATAGCTGTTGCGGTTGGTTTAGATCTTTGGATTTTTATTATCTACAACCGCAGTTCCATCAGTCTTAACGTCTAATTCTTCACGACGCAAGGTTTCTTCGCCCTCAACCGTGGTGCGAACAACTTCTTTTCTGACGTTGACTTCTTCCCGGACGAAAGCTTCCTTGTGAATGTCGGCCGTTTCTTCGTAGACTTCCATGCGTGCAACTTCCCCTGATTGGAAGTCAGCCTCACCGACTGAAACGACTCGACCCGCTTCTACCGGGGTTACTCGATCGATTACAACTCGTTCTTTTTCAATGGGTACTGAAGCTCGCGCTGTTTCAGTTTCCACGCGCTTGCCAACTGCTACTTCGCCTGTTTTTGCGCGGTGTTTGTTGGCAATCAAGCGTTCTTCATAAAGCTTGAGATTTTGGTGCTGCTGTTCGTTAGTTTCGTAGAGTGGGCGGTCGATATCGTAGCTGTAGTTGCTGCGATCGTAGCTAGCAGGAGTTGCAGTGCTTGTAGCGGCAGTTCCTTGATTGCGGTAGACGCCTCTTACCTGTTCTTCGCGATCGTAATCTACCGCTTCTAAATCATTGTAAGCCGGCAATTGTTCTGCTTGAGCTTTGTTGCGAAGGCCTGTGGCGTGGACGCGGCGGGCTCCGTAGTCGAAGCGGGCAGAGCCGATTGGCAACAATACTTTTTTGCCAAAAATCCAAATACCCGTGTCAATTACCAGATAGCGGAAACGACCAGTGTCATCAACCAAAGCGTCATAAACAGTGCCTACTTTTTCATCAGAGTCGCCAGCATAAACATCAAATCCCTTGATGTCGTCTCCAGCAAAGATTTCTTCCTGATAGTTAGGATAAAATTCTGCTAATTTTTGAAGTGCCATGTGTTTTTTCCTCTTTGCTCTACTTAAATTAATAGTAGAAATTAATTCGCTAACTTCCCTCTCCCTAAAGTCAGAAGTGTATAATTTAGGTTGTTTAATACTAGAGGAATACTACGGCATCTCTTTTTCTGTGCTAGCGCGCTCAGCTATTTTAAAGATTGTAAAACTCTATAATCGTTAATCTTAATAACAAGTATTAAAACTCAAAGCCAACCGTAGATACTGTATTGACCTGTCAAGGGGTTGTGGATAAAAAGTTTGGGTCAAAAGGCTTTTGGGATTTTAAGATCCC
>NZ_JAUBQW010000293.1:0-1723 GCF_036701485.1 Microcoleus sp. Pol11C3
TTTACGCTTCAACCTGATTGCAGGCATCTATAACTATGAACTCAACCTTTTAGAATGACTTTTGCAAGAGGTCTATTGAATATTGTTGATTTTATGATATTTGAATGAATTTGATAATTTTTCTAGAGCCATTTTAGCATCTGGTTCACAAGCAAAAGTTTGTTTGGATAGCTTGCGGAGAGCGGCTGATACTTTTTCTTTTTGTTTTTCTACTTGCTTATTTACTTGTTTAATACTTGATTTTTTCCTCGCTTCACATTCTACGATTAACTATCTTTGCTTAATTTCTCCATGATAACTTGATTTTTCGACCATTTTATCTCTTGATATTTCACTGTCGATCCATTGGTTGTCTTCGATATTTAAGATTTTTTCCTGAGCTAATTTTATACTTAAAGGAACTCTAGTTATCCATTTCATTTCTCTCATGGCGATGATATTATCTTTGGTATATAAGGCACTTTCTGCTACATTGACACCTTCAAATTTCCAGGATTTTTTGAATTCTTTTAATCGATCTACAAACACACTTTTGTCATCGATATTTCCTGAGTCTATTTTGAGATATAATGGTATGTCTCCATCTCCTGTACAAATCATGTCAATAATAGACCTCTTGCAAAATAATTTTGTGCTATTAGAGAAAGTTTAGACTATTTTTAAATCTAGCAGGCTGGGCAAGTTTAAGGAGATGCCAATCAACGCAATAATTCAAAGTTTGACCTAAAGTTGAGCAAACTCTTAAGGATAACACATATTTTTTTTGCAAGAGGTCTAATAAATTGCTTGAGGTCTGGTCGATGATCCCTCGAATATCGATGTTTGAGTTCTATGGATTTCATGTCTGATTCAGGCTCGGATTCTGGATTTTTCACTTCTCCCTCAATCTTGACTGAATAGACTCATTTTTCTGACGGCTTTGCGTATTCCCCATGCACATACATTGAAGTTCCGTCCAAATGTATGCTATTCATTTTTACTTGAAATTTTTCGGCGGCTTTTATGGCGATTGCTGTAAATAGTTGTGTTGTGCCTACTGCATAATATTTGTCAATGCTCTGGCTAGTCGGTCATCATTTAAATGTGATGGTAATACTCCTTATCCAATGAGATGTTCTGTTGGTTTGCCGATAAAAAACTGCTCAAATAAGTATAAATGGCCGCTCAAAAAACCTACTCCATTCAAAATCATCGCTTTCATTATTTGTCTAGGAGTTAGCATCTCTTTTGATTTGATACCCACTTGTTGATTCACTAATTCTACAAGTTCCATTTCATCGATAATTCCGGCTATTATTCCTAAATGGTCTATGTTGAGGACTTTAATTTCGTTTTGGGGCTAATTCATGATTTTTTACACCTATGTTGCTGACTCTATTATCTAATTTTAGCAAAACTTGAAATTTTTGCTAGGTATTTATTTCAGGGTTTCATGCCTCCAAATTTAAAATTATTAAATTTGTCTGAATATCTGCGGAATGTGGGTTTGAAATACGGGCATTACTTTTTTAGCATTTTCCTAAAAAATGAGCAGCGGTAACTACGGAAGAGCCTATTTTTCACCCTCATTCTCTCCCGGCGCGGTGGATCTAGTTCTTCTGAAAGCCACGGTTCTCATCTGTAGTTAGTCTAAAATACAGTTCATAATTAGACCTCTTGCAAAATAATTTTGTGCTATTAGAGAAAGTTTAGACTATTTTTAAATCTAGCAGGCTGGGCAAGT
>NZ_JAUBQW010000080.1:0-30039 GCF_036701485.1 Microcoleus sp. Pol11C3
TGAGTTTCAGCTTCTAGTCTTATGCACGAGTCTATCTTTTATTAGATAAAGTTATCACCATAAGTTCTGAAGAGCCTCCTAAACTAGCTGGTGCCTATCTCAATCGGGGTAGTGCCAAGTATGACCTAGGGCAAAAAGCAGAGGCGATCTCCGATTATAATCAGGCGATCAACCTCGATCCCAAATTAGCTCTTGCCTACGTCAATCGGGGTCTTGTTAAATCTGCCCTAGGGCACAAAGCAGAGGCGATCTCCGATTATAATCAGGCGATCGACCTCGATCCCAAATTAGCTCTTGCCTATGTCAATAGGGGTAGTGACAAGTATGAGCTTGGGCAAAAAGCAGAGGCGATCTCCGATTATAATCAGGCGATCGACCTCAATCCCAAAGATGCTGTTGCCTATGTCAATAGGGGTAGTGCCAAGTATGAGCTTGGCCACAAAGCAGAGGCAATCTCCGATTATAATAGACCTCTTGCGAAAGTCTCAGGCGCTCTCTAATTTAGTCTTTAAAGAAAGTTCATAATTATAAATACCAGCGATCAAATTAAATCTTAATCCGAAGCGCCTTCTTCGATTCCGATATCTTGATGAAAGTATTCTAAATATATTTAAACTTCGATGTATATTTTCAATAATAATTCTCTATGAAAGCCAGTAGGCGATTTAAAAGTTTTTCTGCTTGACTCAGTTCTTTATTCTGGTTTTTTTTGATGGGGGTTCTACTATTAATATGAATCTTTGTAATTCCTTGATAACCTTTATCACCTAAAAGTTCAAGTTCTTTATTCATGCCGATTTTGCTTTTTTTAAACAAACTAAAATCATGCGTTTTCCCGTTACTAAAAGCTGTGCATATTATTTCGGTACTTTTTGTGTTGGCTAAAACTTGCGATTTTATTGTATGATATTTTTGCTTGCCACTATAATATTTCTTTTGTTTTTTTTGGGGACGCTCTATTTCATGCTCTGACACATCCACCGCTACAGTTTCTATCTCATTTTGACTTTGATAAAGAATTTTTTTGCCAGGTAAGTTAAATAAACCTGAATTTATTAAAGCTTTCTCAGTTCTAATTACAATTCGATAAGCATTTGATTCATTAATACCCCATTTAATTCCCAGATGAAGAAAAAAAGTAGGATATTCTCGCAAATAGGATAATGTCATTAAGATTTGGTCTTCTACGCACAATTTACTGGGTCTTCCTGATTTTTTTTGAAAAATTTTTTCTGCTTTGACTATTTTTACCATCTCTTTGAATGTCTCTTGATGTAGTCCACAGTACCGTTTAAAGTCGGCGGGGTTTAACTTTTGTACTTGTTCGTAATTCATATTATGGGAGCTAATTATTTCTTTTATTTTACCTAGAACGAGCGCACTTTCGCAAGAGGTCTAATCAGGCGATCGACCTCGATCCCAAATTAGCTCTTGCCTATGTCAATAGGGGTAGTGCTAAGTATGAGCTTGGGCAAAAAGCAGAGGCAATCTCCGATTATAATCAGGCGATCGACCTCGATCCCAAATTAGCTCTTGCCTATGTCAATAGGGGTAGTGCCAAGTATGAGCTTGGGCAAAAAGCAGAGGCAATCTCCGATTATAATCAGGCGATCGACCTCAATCCCAAAGATGCTGTTGCCTATGTCAATAGGGGTAGTGCCAAGTATGAGCTTGGGCACAAAGCAGAGGCGATATCCGATTATAATCAGGCGATCGACCTCGATCCCAAATTAGCTCTTGCCTACGTCAATCGGGGTCTTGTTAAATCTGCCCTAGGGCACAAAGCAGAGGCGATCTCCGATTATAATCAGGCGATCAACCTCGATCCCAACTATGCTCTTGCCTACGTCGAGCGGGGTTATGTCAAGTACGATCTTGGAGAAAAAGAAGAGGCGATCTCCGATTATAATCAGACGATCGAGCTAAACCCCAATTATGCTGATGCGTACTACACTAGGGGTTTAGCTAACTCTGCCCTAGGAAAAACAGAAGAGGCCATCGCAGATCATACGAAGGCGATCGAGCTTAACCCCAACTATTCTGATGCCTACTACACTCGGAGTTTAGTTAACTCTGCCCTAGGGACAACAGAAGAAGTGCTCGTAGATTACACTCAGGGGTTCGACCTTAATTTCAACAGTGCTAATGCCTACTTCCGTCGAGGTAATTCTAAGTCTGACGTAGGGAAAAAAGAAGAAGTGCTCGTAGATTATAATCAGGCTATCGAGCTTAATCCCACAGATGCTGTTGCCTACTTAAATCGAGGTTTAGCAAAGTATAAATTAGGGGAAAAAGAAGAAGCGATCGCAGATTACAATCAGGCGATTCACCTTAATTCTTGCTATGCTGATGCCTACTACAATCGTGGTTTAGCTAACTCTGCCCTAGGGCAAACAGAAGAAGCGATCGCAGATTATAATCAGGCCATCGACCTTAATTCCTGCTATGCTGATGCCTACTTAAATCGGGGGTTAGCCAAGTCTGCCCTAGGGCAAACAGAAGAAGCGATCGCAGATTATGATCAGGCGATTGACATCGATCCCAAACTAGCTGTTGCCTACAATAATCGCGGTAATGCCAAGTCTGCTCTAGGTAAAAAAGCAGAGGCACTCGCAGATTATACTAAGGCGATCGAGCTTAATTACTATAATCTGAACGCCTACTACAATCGTGGTTTGACTAAGTATAATCTAGGGGAAAAAGCAGAAGCGATCGCAGATTATAGTAAGGTAATCGAGCTTAGTTACTATAATGCTAATGCCTACTACAATCGTGGTTTAGCCAAGTCTGACCTAGGACAAAAAGCAGAGGCGATCGCCGATTATCAAAAAGCCGCTGACTTGTAAAAGTACCAAGGAAATACAAGTGATTACCAAGAGGCTATTAACAAAATTAAAGAATTATCAGCAGAGTAGCGAGTTAGAGATTGTTTTGAGAAACTAACCGAGGAGATTTTGCCTTTGGGGCATATTTATAAAGCCGATTTAATTGAACCGCACAACCGCTGCAATCGGTAGAGCAGATATCAACCAAATTGCTGCAATCCCTTACTGTGCAAATTCTCCTCAATGTGCTGCATTTCCTTCATATCCTCACCCGCAACTATCCCATAAATTTCCGTGTAGATTTTTCCGTATTTAACCTTCTCTAAAGCTGACAAAATTATCAAGTCCTTGCGATCGAGTTCTGGTTTCAGCGTGACAAGAATCGATTCCAAACTCCCATCCATTCGCCAGCTACTGGAATATTGAGCCACCTCCTTTCCCCGCCCCAGTAAGGTATGGCGCTGTAAGCAAAGCGGAGTCGAGCCATTAACTCGGAAATTGGCATCAATGGCATACAACTGTCCCTCAGAGTCTTCCAGTACGTCGAAGCCAATAACGCCGAAATAACCTTGTTCACAAGCATATTTACCAATAGCGGCAATCATCTCAAAAAACCTACTCATGTCGGTTTCGCGGTAGTGAATCAATCCCCCTAAATAGCTGCCCTCTGGAGTGACAAGTTGGCTGGTAGTGCCGATAAGCGTGATATTTCCCGTTTTGCTTACATAGAACTGCACGCAATAGTTCTGCACTTCATTCTTGACGAATTCCGAGACAATAATCGTATCTAGCAACTTAATATCGAGATATTTCCTCACTTCCTGCAAGCAGTAGTTCAGATCGCTGGCGCTTTTGATAATGTAAGTGCCTTCTCCAGAAAGTCCGTGGGATGTTTTAATTAAGTAGGGGAATTGCTGTGGTAACTGAATGCTTTCGAGATTGACTTTGTGCAGATTGTAACTTTGGTATTTCGGACATTGCACGCCTAATTGTGCTAGCGTTGCTTTGCTGAGTAAGTGGTAGTGGATGTCGGGATGGACGGCGTGTTTTTCGGGTTTGAGATTGTCGAAGGGAAATAGAGTGAGGAGTTTGTCAAAGCGATCGCTTACGCTGAGATCTTCAAGATAAGTTGAGCAGTCTATCATCTCCATACTGCTGTAGCTAAAGCCAAAATGCTCCCGCCAATAGTCAATCAGCGAGTTCGGCGGCTGATTAATCACAATCCCTGGGATGGCATCGCCTAACACAGCCAGATTTTTCCAAGGTTCCTTCTGACCAATTTTGTCGAAAGAAGTTTTGGTGGCTTCACTGCTGCCGTCTTGAATAAAGTATTTTTCCCTGTTGGGGTAAGCAGCCCAACTGGCAGTTGCAGGGTAATTTAGGATGAACGCATAACGTGCATCTGTGATGTCGGGAGCAAATAAATCGGAAAGAGAATTACCCTGAAAGTAAGGAAAGTCGTATGTTGAGTTCATAAGAAACCTCCAAGTCGAGTTTGAATTGAACTGTTTTCCCGGCCACTAAGTAGCTCGACATAATTAAAAGTAGGGTGGGCAACGCCCGCCCTACAAATTGAAAAAATGTTTATTGATGTCCAGCTACTTAATACCTAGGAAAAAAGATATTAGTTGCGGAATTTTAACTATCTCCAACTAGAGAGAATGCAACCTCAATAATTTCAATGATGGACGAGTTGTTTTTTCTTAGTGAACACAGCCACCTTGTCCATTTCTGAGGTTCTATAAGCACAAGCCATGTCGGTTGAATTATGCGCCCAGCCAACCCGCCCTTGAGGGTCTATGAGGATGCAGCCAGCTTCTCCTGCTACCTTAGATGCCAGAGTCTCAATTGCCATCTGCGCTGCTTCGTCTGGGTGCTTGCCGGACGCTAGAATGTCGATCGCCGTCTTAGCTAGAACTACTGGCATAATCGACTCGCCATCGCCTGTGGTCGAGCAACCGCCCTGTTGACTGTCAGCAAACAAGCCTGAGCCGATAATGGCGCTGTCGCCGACGCGACCGGCGGGCTTATTCATAGTGCCCCCAGTTGAGGTACCGGCAACTAAAGTGCCACTACTATCCAAAGCTACACAACCAACGGTATTGGGGCGGTCAATAACTTCTTTTTCCTCCTCCCACTCTTCCTGTTGCTCATCCACGATTAAGTCTTCTTTTTTACACATCTCGGCTCCACTTTCAGCAGCAAAATGTTCTGCATGATCCGCTACTAAGAACATGGGTTTTTTATCCATAATCTTTCGCGCCACTGAGATGGGATGGCGCACGCCTTGAACATTTGCAAGGGCTCCCCAACCCAAGGAACCGCCTTCCATTATCGCTGCGTCTAGCTCTACCTCTCCCTGGTTGTTGAGAACCGATCCAAAACCTGCGTTAAATGTCTGGTCAGCTTCCAGAACCCGGATAGCTGCCTCAACAGCTTCTGCTGCGGAACCCCCCCTTGCGAGCACTTCCCAACCAGCTTCTGCGGCTGCGGTACAGCCTGCATTGTTGGCTGCCACCTTGTCTTCTGTGATGGTTTTTGCTCCACCGTGAACAATAATGCTTAGTACCATAAATTTCCTGTTTTTAATCTTAATATCTACTTAAATTATTTTTACTTCAATCAATCAATTAATTATTAATTAATCAATAAATTGATTAATTAATAATTAATTGATAAGCAATTTTTAAGTAGTTTATGACCCAACCTAGTTATATAAGTTAGCAGTGTTTGATTTGGGCTTCTTCTCTCTTCAGATATAATTATTTGGGTCGCTCTTTGTATTCCTCTCGACCTAGGTATTTACGAATTATTAATATATATAGCAATCGCAAATTATTCGTAAATTAATTAAGGGTTCGATCGAGCAGCAGTTCCATTGAGTGTTGGTTCAAAAATACCAAATTTGTGTAACTTGAGAAAGTCAAAGCTTTGTGACTGTATGGTAAAATTGAAAAACCATTTAACCAAGGCAAAAGAACTGAGCCGATTCCCAAATTTTCTCACCCAAGTCTTGGCATGAAGCCAAATATCTTCGACTGGATTCTGCTCCGGAGCATTAGGAGCAAATAGGACACAAGTTAAAGGCCATTCATCCCGCTCCTTACCTTGATTAATTTCTTCTAGGTAAGCTTTCATTTCTTTATATTTGTGATAGCTGGCTCCATCCCAAATAATCAAATGTCTGGCTTCGGAATTTAAAGATTGTAAGTCTTTTAAGAAAGCCACTGTATTCTCAGAATTTGCCGTTGCATATTATCGCAGAACAAACTGTGAAAGTTAAATAATTTACTGCGCCATAATAAGTTGGTTTTTCTCTCTGATTCACCAGTGGTATTTCTATTCTCTCGTTGCGCCTTCCCCAAAGATAGCCACAGACATCTCCCCTATTGAGATGACACTCATCAATCAAATACACCACAAGCTTTCTCGACTCTATAGCCGAGCGGTGTTCTTCCAGAATCTCACAAATTTCTTGGTGCTTTTTTTTGACGAGTTCTTCATCACGCTTTGGATTCTTTTTTTGAGATTTTTTCCAGCTAATTCCCGCTGATTTAAAAAGTTGATAGTAGCTAGCTTTTGATTGAAATTGAATCTGATACCGCTCTGCTATATGATTTGATAATTCGGATAAATCCCACTGGTTTTTATTGGTTAACCATTGGATGACTTCCGCTCGTTCTTTTGGCTTAAGTTGTCCCCGCGAGCCTTGATGATTTAAGCGTAGCCCTTCAATTCCATGCAACGCATAATTAATTTTCCACTTGTTAATAAATGGAGACGATACTCCCAAGACTTCTTGAATTGTTTCGCGAGCGAACCCTTCGATTAGCATACGGACAGAAATGGCTATGAGTGAGTTCTCTTGGATCGGGATTGCTGGCAATAAAATTTTCGAGTTCCCATAAAGCTTGGACTTCATGCTCCACAAATTCTTCTGCCGATTTTTTGGGAGACATCTCAATTCGTACTTAGATTAACATCCTCATTATACATGATTTATGATTTACAAATCATTTGCGATCGCTATATGTGTCTTCTGGCAGGAGAGTTGCTTGTGGTTGGAAAACTTTAAACATTAATGGAAATAGCGTGTTTCCGACTACACCATAGGCATTAACAGATACTATTCCATTCTCTACCTTGCCGAGATTCCCAATATATTGTCTCGCCACATAATCTGTAGTATCTCCCTTTTTTTTTCTCCGGTTTCATCTATTATTAATATGACTTTTTTACCATCTACTCTCTCTAGTATTAACGACAATCTTAATTGTTGACAACCCTTAACATCCCCGGGCGAAACTGTTAAAAAATGATGGAGAGATTGTTCATTTTTCAAGCCGACAACTTTTGCTATTCCTGTTAGCGATTTTCGCTTGATTTCGGAAATCATCCCTATAATTAGATACTTGAAGTTTTCCAAACTTCTTACCTTGGGAAATAGATGTTGATAGGCCTGACAGTATTCGTCTACAAAACTGACTGTAGGGACTGGTGGGCGGGGTACTACCATACATTTTAACTATTTGACGGCTTCAGGAATATTATACTATGCCTAAAGTGATGAAAGAGCGCTAAGTAAGGAAGAAGCTATAAAAAATTTCCCAACTTTCTTAAAGCCCGCTCCTATGCCCTCTCTTCCTGTGTGGAACAGGAGTCCGGCCTGTGAATTCCTGCACAACAGTTGAACAGGGGGGACGCGGTTGAATCCCTGTGGTTCAATCCCACACTCCCTCACCAACAAATCTGGGGCTGAACATCCAGCCGCCCCACATTCCCCAAAAGCCCCAAAACCATTCACTTCAACCAGGCAGGATGAGCCATCAAAGCTGCAAACGGCTGCACTCCTCGCAACTGATTTGACAGCGGCAAATGCCCTCTCGGCGCACTCAAATCCCAGATAAACTCTTGCGGGTAGCGCGTCCAATTATTCCCCTTTTTCCAGCCAATTAGCGGCCACAATTTATCCCAATTCTTGCCCGAACTTAGCCAAATTTCCCGCTGCACCGAAAAGCCAAATTTGCCTTCAGAATGAACTTTCCACAGCGTATTAATTGTTTGCAAATCCGCCACCGGCAAACTCTCAACTTGCGTAAAATACAGCCACTTTCTCACGGAAGCTGTATCACCAGCCAATTCACAAAGCTTGTCTAAAGTCAAGCGATCGGCTTCTTGAAATTCCTGTAACGCCAATAATTGTTGCAGTGGAGTGTAATCAATGTTAGAGTCCGATCGCAGCGGCACAACCCCAGTTGGAAAATTTGCTTGCAAAAACTCCGCCGCTCTCGGAGAATTAGCACTGTAAAGAATTTGGTAAGCCTTACCCATTACCGCAGTCGGTGCATCTGACTTGCGCTCTAATAAAAATTCCATCAATACATCCCAACCGGAATCTGCTATTTGTTGTTGCAGCAGTTGCAGTTGAGTTTTTTCCGAACCCGACCTCAACTGAGAGCGGAATTCGGCTGTATCGGCCGCCGAGTCTAGAGGAGAAGTAGAAATCGAGTCAGTCATGAGAAACTATCAGCTATCAGCTATCAGCTATCAGCGATTAGCTGAAGCCCTGGTTTTCCCCCATTGTACAATGGTACTGACTCCGATTCACTTCTCTGTACTCGGATGCCTGCGCGCCACGCTGCCTGGTTTAGCCGATCGCCCCCACACTCTTCGCCAATGGCAGCAATAGCAAATAAGTCTACCATCTGAAATTTACGAGCGATGCCATGTCAAAGAGTTTTTCTTGAACCTAGTCGTCCACGATCGAAACCCATGCAGAGAAGGAAGGCGGAAAAAAGTTTATGTCATATTCCGACTCTTCCCACTCTTTAACCCAAAGCGGCACGGCGCCGGGGCGAGGAGTTGCAGAAAAGGTGCGTTCTTTGACTTCGATCGAGTGAAATAGCTGTTTTAAAGTATCTCCCCGATCCAAAGCTTCGCTAAGAATGTCGTCCAACTCAGGATCAACCCGTTTGACACGGTTTTTGTCCTCCTCCAGCCACAGAAGTTTCAAAGACTTCAGATCTCTCGGACTGAGGATGCTCTTGTAGTACACGCGCTTAAGGGTCGCTACGGGCTCCAATGAGCGTTCGATCCGGCGAATTTGCTGAACTCGCAGGTAGTGCCATTCCGCTAAACGCTTGCGTTCCGAATGCGGGAGGGTTCCCTTGCCCGCTGCGTGTTTGTAGTCGTATTTAATCAAACTGCAAGCCATATTGGCTAACAGGTGAATCAACTGTTTTTCTTTAGGTGTCGCCTGACGCCGTTCCTGGGTTCTTGTCAATACGCGCTGTCTGCGGGTAGTTTCGAGAGTATTTTCCATTTGGTTTTTACGATATCAAATACGATTGTGCCAGATCCGAATCCCGAACATCAGAAGGTAAGGAAGTTGATAGGCGGGGAAACTCCACCGACAGACTCGCCTTACCTGTTTATTTTCCCATTCAGCGTTCTCTGAAACTGACCCCTACCCCCGGGATTAGGTAGACTGATATTGGGATCGAGTTTTAACCGCCTCGATCAGAGGCGGTTGCGACAACAAATGCCACCACAACCACAACCACAACCGCGCAAGAGCAAACCACACAAGAGCGTCAATTATTTCCTGCCTTTACCCGTTTTTACCTCTTCTTGGTCCCCATCCTCATTCGTTCCAGTGTAGTTAAAGTCGGGACGACTCTCCCAAGCCGTCAAACTACTGGCTGATGAAAGTTGTGGGGCGATCGCTGAAGCGCTGGCGCTGCCTGTCTGGAAAAAGCCGAAGCCAGCCGAGGCAATTACCCCTAATACTAAGATGCTGTTTTTCATGTTCGATGACCCTGATTTCCGTAGATTGACACTTTTTGGCTAACCCGATCTGTCAGAAATGGGTTGATGCAATAGCCCACTTGTCTTCTGATAAATCTGCCTGCCATAATCAATTCAGACAGGCACACCCGCTTGTGATCGGAAAGGCCGGAAGTGACGTGTTACTAATGTCCACGATCATCCATCAACCCGATTTTTTTGGGTAGTGGAGCGAAAGCCATCAGGGCGTCGATCCATCAGGGAGTTATGCCATCAGGGTGCTAATCCATCGGGTAGTTAAGCCATCAGGGCGCATCTTCTACAATTAGCCACCGACTTAACTTTTATAGTTGAGTTAAGTGGTTAGTCTGGTACTGACAAAGCCTTTAAGAATTAAACTTTTTGTGGATGCATCCTGAAAAGTTTGTTCTTAGGAATCCCCGAACGCGAAAGCCCGGGGAAAGTCAGCAGCATGGAATTCCATGCAATCTAAGTCAACTAAAAAAACGCAGATTAACGATATCTCCCACTCAAGCAGTCCTCAGCCAAACGCTGGGGTTTTTTATTGGCAGCCATTGCGAGGGCGTTTTTCTCCGGCATCCGGCAGGCGGAGCTGAAGGCACAAGGTTGACGGCGCTGTGGTTAGGAGTTTCCCTGCCCACATCATACCACCGGGTGAATTTTAAAGTATTATTGTAAAAAAATGTGAATAAAACGGCGTTTGAGCGTTCTCAATCCGATCGAGTGAAAATTCATCTAATTATTATGTGAACGAGTGTAAAAAATCAATTGCCGGGGTACAATTCAGCCGATCGTAGGATTTGGGGCGAACGCTTGCAAAGATACGGTAAAGATTGACAAGGAGAAAGCTGAGCTAGTAGACAATAGAGAAAGAGGAACAAAAATTTTCCACCATAGTAAGTTGGCAATAATTGCAATTTGTAACCTTTCGATCGCACAGCATAGGGGCGTAAAATCTTGATGAATTCCCAGATGACAGCAGAAGTCAACTCAACGTACCAATATCAAGTCGGAGGATATTTGCCTGCCGGTGCGCCCAACTATGTCAGGCGATCGGCAGACAGCGAGATCTACGAAGGACTTAAAGCCGGAGACTTCTGCTACGTGTTGAGTTCGCCACAAATGGGCAAGTCCAGCCTGCTAGTGCAAACGGCCAAAAGGTTGCAAGCCGAAGGTACAGTTTTTGCCGCCATCAACTTGAGAAGCATCAGCAGCCCAGATATCTCGCCCCAAAAGTGGTACGCAGCCATCATGTACCGCATTGCAAGCAGTTTACACATCACCAACAGGTTTGATGCCATCAAGTGGTGGAACGATCGCGAACTGCTATCGCCGGTGCAGCGATTGGAGATATTTATCGAAAAAGTTTTGCTCAAGTCACTTCAGCAAAATCTAATAATTTTCATAGATGACATTGACAGCATCAGCAGCCTAAATTTCAGTACCAGAGATTTTTTTGCTTTGATCCGGGCTTGTTACTCCAAGCGGGCAGAGCAACCGGAATACGATCGCCTGACTTTTGCTGTTATGGGAGTAGCAGCCCCCTCAGAATTGATCCGAGATCCCAGATGCAACCCTTTTAATATTGGACGGCAGATTCATTTAAGTCGATTCCAACTGCACGAAAGTTTGCCGTTAGCAAAAGGATTAGCTCTCAAAGCTTTTCGCCCCCAAAAAGTGCTCCAAGAAATATTAGCTTGGACGGGCGGACAACCGTTTTTAACTCAAAAACTTTGCCACTTGGTACTTGAATACGGGGCTTTTATTGGCAGAAATTCCGAAGCTCATCAGGTTGAAAAACTGGTCAAACACAGAATTATTAAAGATTGGGAAGAAGAAGAAGACGAACCCCAACATTTGATAGCCATACGCGATCGCATTTTCCATAGCCACTGCGACCTCACGCGGCTCTTAACACTGTACCACCAAGCTTTGCAACCAGTCAAGGCAACAAAATCGGGGGAATCGCAGGGAGTACCAGCCGATTACTCTCCCGAAAAAATCGAATTGCAACTGTCAGGACTGGTTGTTAAATCTCAGGGTAAATTAATAGTTTCCAACCTAATTTATCAGTCAGTTTTTAATCAATTCTGGGTGGAAAAAGAGCTGGGAAAAGTGGCTCCCTACCACTCCGCGCTAGCAGCATGGCTGGCTTCAGACCGCGAAGATGAATCGCTGTTATTAACAGGGGAAAGTTTGCAGTCAGCTTTGGATTGGGCGGCGAACAAACAATTAAGCCAAGAACACTATTGGTTCTTGAATCCCGATCGAACTTTTGAGGAAAAACCGACAGTGGTTGTCGCGCAAGTTGCAGACAGCAGTGTAGACACAGATGCAGACAGCCGCATCCTCACCCCGCCCTCAGATAGTGTTCCAACTGGCAGCAACGAACAGAGATTGTACGATCACATCCTCTCCTGCGTGGAAACAGAATCCCCCGCACAGGTGATCGAGCGGTTCCGAAAGCTATTTATCGACGGCATGGGCTATCCCGATCGAGAGATTGAAGCAACTTTGTACAGTATAGTCTCCGTCAAGCGATTGGATCAGCACTTTAAATATATCCTACACCGCTGCTGCTACATCCCGATTAACCGCTGGCAATTGCAATCACACAACCAGTTCGCGATCGCCAAGTTGGTAGCTTTATTTAAGCAAATTTCTCCCCGATTTGGGATGGAGTTTTACATAGTCAAGCGCTTGCAAGAACAAATAGCTTTCTTTACTAAAAGTGAAGAATTCCAGACCATAGAGCGCTTAGTAAAAGCCTTAGATAGAGAGGCGGAACAGCAGAAACAAGATACAGATTCTCCTTTGGGCGAATTGATCTGTCGGTATCCTTATTTGTACGGCTATTCTCTACTGAGTAAGGGCAGTATTGAGGAAGACCAACAAACCCTTCAAAAACTGGCATTTCAAAGACAGCGACAATTTGAAACACATTTGTCTCAATATTTAAATTATTTGGTTGAGCCGAGACAGACAGAAATAGGAATTGTGCAGCGAGCGGCTAATCCCACACTTTTGAACGATTCAGAACTGCACCTGGCGGTCAGGGAATTTGCGGGAAAAGTAGCAGGCGATCGCAGTTACAAAGAAGCGGCTCAATTTTTCCTGAGAGATTCCAGACAAACTCCATCTTACGGCTCATTTAAAGTCGATTTATATGAATATTTAATATCGTCGATTGAACCAGAATACGGGGGGCGTCAATTTAATGAGCGTTTGTACAAACAAATCACAAATACATTGCGAGAACATGACTCGGTGAAATTCAATAATTCATTGTTAGTTCGGACTTGCCACCAGTTGTTCAACTTCTTAGTAGTGGAAAATTCTCAACATCCCAGCCACTACGTTTTTTACGACTTGGTTTACAACCTCGGCGCCAGCAGGACAATGGGTTTACTGCTGAAACTTGTACTGCTTTCGGGCAAAGTGAAACCTGATTTGGAAAAGCGATTTTCTATTTTGTTTAATCACTATGAAGGTAAAGCTTCTAATGAAATTATGTGGTTTGTAAAATCCTTGGAAAATTTCAATGTGGCTTTGGTTGTGAATTTTGGTAAGACGGATTTGTCTTTGGTTAAGCAGCATCTTATTTTGAATTGATATCAATTCCGGTTGCACTCCTCCGGAATTGTTGAATGTTGACGGGCGGGTCGAAAAACTGAATGGTTGAGTGTTAACTGTTGACTCGATTTTATTATTCCGATGCAACCGAAAACGATATGACAAAAACAAAATCGATCGGGCGGCATTATATAATAGTATTAACTCACAAAAATTAAGGAAAAATAAATGAAAGCCTTAGAAGTCACAGGAACGATCGACGAAAAAGGTCAATTAATTCTCGATCGACCTTTAACACTAGACACTCCGGGCCCCGTGCGAATTATCGTCCTTCTTCCCGAACCTACAGATGAAGCTGAAGACGATCCCGACGATACTCCAGTTGAAGAAGTAAAAGCTAGTCTCAGAAAAGGATTGCTACAAGGCAAAGCCGGACAAACGAGATTAATCTCGGAACTGTGGGAGAGAATCGATGCCGAAAAAGGTCAATTATTGCTCGATCGACCTTTAACGCCCGGTATTTCCGCTCTCCTACGAATTATTCTCCTTTCCGAACCTATATATGAAGCTGAAGAAGATCCAGACGATACTCCAGTTGCCGAAGTGAAAGCTAGTCTCAAAAGGGCATTCCAGGAAGCTAAAACCCGACAGCGAATACCTCTTTCTCAAATGTGGGAGGGCATTGATGTCGAATGAATCGGATCATCTAGTTCAAATAGATTTAACGCCTGAGTATAAGCGAAATTTGCGTGAATTATCCAAAAAGTATCGACAAATCCGGCTAGATACTCAGCCCGTAATTGAACAAATACAGGCTGGCAATTTTATTGGCGATCGCATTCCCGGAATGGGCGAAGATTATATCATCTTAAAAGTCCGGGTGAAAAACAGCAACATCCAAAAAGGAAAAAGTGCAGGCTATCGCATGATTTATCAAGTCGAATCGCCGTCTATCGTACTTTTGTTAACTATTTACTCAAAATCAGATCGAACAGATATCAGTCTCAACGAAATCCGCAGCATCATAGCCGAGTTTGATGAAAGCCAATAGCGGTGTATTATTAACTTTATGATTAGCTATCTCAAAGGCACCGTCGCCGATATCGCCAAAGGCAGCAACCGCGTCATATTGACTCTCGAAGTCAATCAAATCGGCTATGAAATCCAAATTTTGCCCCGCGTGACCGGTCAATTGCCAGCATCCGGCGAAGTCGCCCAAATTTTTACCCACCAGCAAGTTAAGGAAGACCAAATCGTATTGTACGGTTTTGGCAGCGCGGCAGAACGCGATTTGTTTCGGCAGTTGACGAGTGTCAGCGGTGTCGGTGCTCAACTGGCGATCGCACTTCTCGATACTTTAGGATTACAAGATTTAGTCCAGGCGATCGTCGGCGGTAACACCCGCATCCTCGCCAAAACTCCGGGCGTGGGTACAAAAACAGCAGAACGTCTCGCCCTCGAGCTCAAAAGCAAACTCTCCGAATGGCGACAGCAAGCAGGTTTGACAACTTCAGTCGCCGCCGGAGTCCCCCCAGCTATTCAAGAAGAAGTCGAGATGATCCTGCTCGCCATGGGATACACTGGGGCTGAAGTCTTGCAAGCGCTGCAAACCCTCAGTCAAGACAGCACTTTGTCCGTCAAAGGTAATGCCGATGATTGGATACGTGAGGCGATCGCCTATTTGAGCCGATAATCGCCTACAACATCCAGCCGCCGGGAATAAACACCCAAGACGGGGGGACGCCCATCCCACAATTTTTTTTCCTGTGGGATGGGCGTCCCGCCCGTCCTAAGTATGTTTGCAATTCAAGTCTATTCTGCTCAAAAAACAAACCCATCTTTGGCAAAAATTTTATCTTTGTTATGCTTCCCCTGTGATAACATAGGAGATTGTGACAATCGTACAAAAAAAACTAAAATCAATTCATGGCTCTTACACAACAGCGCAAACAAGAAATCATGGGCGACTTCCAAACCCATGAAACCGATACCGGTTCAGCAGATGTCCAAGTCGCCATGCTGACCGATCGCATCACAAAACTCAGCGCCCACCTGAAAATCAACCAAAAAGACTTCGCCTCCCGGCGCGGTTTGATGATGATGATCAGCCGCCGCAAGCGCCTGCTAGCATACCTGCAAAAGGAAAATGTCGATCGCTACAAAGCATTGATTGCCCGTCTAGGCATTCGCGGCTAAACACCACAGCCAAAATTTGCGACAATATTCTTTAATCTTGGACAAACACCAAGACTTATTGAAAAATGTTCGAGATTTCAGGTTAGAGATAAAATATGTCCTCCGAACCACCCCGCAAGCGCTTGCCCTTTGAACCGGCAACAAATCGTAAAAAAACGCCTAAAAAGCCCCCAGAACCCCAAGCAAGCGTAGCCTTAGAGTCGGATTCTGCCGACAAGCAGCCGAAAGCTAACAAAACCGGAAAACAGGCGCAATCCATCCCAGAAGTAGTCAGCCAACGCATGATATCCCGCATAGCGGTATTCTGCGGCATACCGACAATCCTGGGAATTTCCACATTTTTTGTCAGCTATTTGGTAGTCAGCAAGGGCTTGTTTGATTTGCCCAACACAGCAGTATTGCTGGTAAGCATGGGCTGTTTTGGTCTAGGCGTTCTGGGATTGAGCTACGGAGTCCTCTCGGCTTCCTGGGATGAAGAAGTTTCAGGAAGCACTCTGGGGTGGGAAGAATTTAATACCAATTTTGGACGGATGCGAGAAGCGTGGCGCGCCGCGAAGCCAAAAAGTTAGTCATTAGTTATTAGTCATTAGTCATTAGCTAAAAACTAAGCTGTTAACCATCTAGAATTTGTTGGTGGGGAGGGAACAAGAACCAGCCCCACAACAATGCTAAAAATACTGATATAAATAGATCCTCGATCGCCATTGCATCTATTTTTCTCAGTGCATCAGAGTCATCATCCGTTTCTAGCCCAACTAAAAAGGCAAAAAAAATATGATTATTGTAATGAAAGCCGGCACTCCAGAAGCCGAGATCGATCGACTAGACGAAGACCTCCGCACTACCTGGGGTTTGATCCCAGAAAAAATCGTCGGCCGTTACAAAGTTGTTATGGGTTTGGTAGGCGAAACCGCCGAGCTCGAACCGATGCAACTGCGCGAAATGAGCACCTGGATTGAGGAAGTGCTGCGCGTGGAAAAACCCTACAAACGCGCTTCTCTGGAGTACCGCCAAGGAGAACCCAGCGAAGTAGCGGTTGCTACTCCTTTAGGAACTGTAATGATCGGCTTGCATCACCCGATCGCGATCGTAGCAGGCCCTTGCTCGGTCGAAAACGAAGAAATGATTGTCGAAACGGCAATGCGCGTCAAAGCTGCTGGTGCTCATTTTCTCCGTGGTGGCGCGTACAAACCGAGAACTTCCCCCTACGCTTTCCAAGGCCACGGTGAGAGTGCTTTGGGATTGCTAGCTGCGGCGCGGGAAGCTAGCGGTTTGGGAATTATCACCGAAGTTATGGATGCGGCGGACTTAAGTGCGATCGTAGAAGTAGCCGATGTGATCCAAGTCGGGGCGAGAAATATGCAGAATTTCTCGTTGTTGAAGAAAGTCGGAGCTCAAGACAAACCAATTTTGCTGAAGCGTGGCATCTCCGCCACCATTGAAGAATGGTTGATGGCTGCTGAGTATATCATGGCTTCGGGCAATCCGAACGTGATTTTGTGCGAGCGCGGAATTCGCGGGTATGACAGGCAATATACACGCAATACGCTAGATTTGTCGGCGGTGCCAGTATTGCGGACTCTGACTCACTTACCGATTATGGTTGACCCCAGTCACGGTACCGGTTGGGCGCAGTTTGTACCGTCAATGGCCTTTGCTTCGATCGCCTCTGGTACTGATTCGCTGATGATTGAAGTGCACCCGAATCCGAAAAAAGCTTTGTCTGACGGGCCGCAATCTTTAACACCGGATCAGTTTGACCAGTTGATGGAAGAATTGGCAGTCATTGGTAAAGTCATGAAACGCTGGCCACAACCCGTGCCAGTTTTGGCATAAAAACAGGCTAAACGCCTAACCTAAAATGCGATCGCGGTTAAATCCCCGACTTCTTAAAAAAGTCGGGGATTTTGTTATTCTGTTTTTGGAATAGAGGCCCAGGGGCGATCGTACTTCTAGGAATGTTGGGAAATTTTGTATAATTGATATTTGAATTAATTAGTGAGAGGGCTGGGAGTCATGGTAGGCATCGGAACCAAACTCACTTTAGCAGAATTTCTAGCTTTGCCCGACGGAGACGTATATTGTGAGTTTGTAGATGGTGAAGCAGTTCCTAAAGTGTCTCCAAAATTTTTTCATTCCAGTTTACAGGGAGCTTTGTGTGACCTGATTCGTGTATGGTGTAGAGGGAAGGGGCGAGTCCTTCCAGAATGGGCAATTTTGTTAAAACGTCAGGATAAAGATTGGGCACCTGTTCCCGATTTAACGTACATTTCTTATGAACGTCTGCCGAAAAGTTGGCGGCGAAATGAAGCTTGTCCCGCAATTCCTGAACTGGTGATTGAGATTATATCGCCGGATCAAAGTATGAAGGAATTTGAAGAGAAGGCGAAAGATTATTTGGCGGCGGGCGTTCCGCGAGTTTGGGTGATTGATCCAGAGGCTATTTTAATTAGAAGTTTTTTTCCCGATGGTTCTAGTCAAGTTTATACGGATAATACACCGATTGTGGATGAGTTGCTGCCTGGTTTGGAGTTGACGACTAGACAGATTTTTGAAGAAGCGGAATTGATTGATTGATTGAGGGCGATAGATCTTTTGGGGAATGTGGGGCTGCTGGATAGCCTGCCCCACAATTGTTAGTTAGAAACATGAGGTACGATCGCACTTAATTTTCTGGAAAATCATCGGTTGGCTCTGATTCTTATGGTTTTTCTTGACCCAACTCAGTAGAAGAACTATTTTGAGTATTGGGATGTGTTCGGCGGAGCAGAGGGTATAGGGACTTTGTTAAGGTTGAGCATCCCTAAGATACTGCCACTACCTATGAGAGCAACCGCGATCGGCACGACCACTGTCTCTACCCACCACTGAGTGTCTGAGTTAGAAGAATGAAGTATTGCACCTCGGCTTTTGAGATCGCGCTTCGCATCTTTGCTCAGTCCGATGCAACCTTGGAATACAGATTCTTGTACATTCGCTTGACTCAAGTCAGTATGGGTTAAATCAGCCTTACTCAGATCAGCTCCTCGCAGATTAGCTCCTCGCAGATTAGCTCCACTCAAGTCGGCACCAGTTATATCTGCACGGATGAGTAAAGTACCCTCCAGTTGAGCGCCACAGAACCTACTCTGCTTCAAAAGGGCTCCGCAAAATTCAGCCTGCTCCAAGTTAGCCCCCTGAAATCTTGCATGGCTCAAGTCACTGCCATTGAATTTCCAGCCTCTTAGATCGCGGAAGCCGAAGTCTTGGTTGCTTAAGTCCTGATGGCTTAAGTCGTCGTGAGGCAAATTTGGTGCCATATCGATTATTTGGTAAAGTTTGCGTTTGTGGTAGACGCAACCTGGGTTCAGACGATGCTCTGAGCCATTACAAACTGGATTGTCGAAGTGATATTCCTTGACAAATGAGCCAAAAATCAGCCATAATGAGATTAGATAATTTTTGGGCTAGTCGCACTCACCGTCCCCAACCAAGATTCAAACGTCTACAGCACGTCTGTTTAGTCGGAAGTAAGTGATTGTTGTCTAGTATCCTAACCCTCGTTTAGCTAACATGGCGACCACTATATCAGTTTTAGTTTACTTATGTCAATGGTAAAATATAATCTTTTTAAAACAAACTGAGCCGAAGGAGCGCTAAATATGGCAATTTCACTCAGAGCATCAGAACCTGGCTTAAAATTGGTAGATCAAGCCAGACGGAAAAAAGGATGGACAAAGACCGATGAGGCTTTGTGCCGAGTTGCTGAGACTTCATCAGCCACCTTGAAACGGTTTTGGCGACGTCTACCAATCAAGCAAGAAACCTTTGTGGCAATTTCTCAGGCTTTAGACGTAGAGAACTGGGAAGAGTTGGTTGCAGAAAGTGAAATTCACGAAGAGGAACCAACATCCCAGACTCTGCGCTCAGAAGTAGCAGGTGAGTCAAATCTAATCCTCGGACAAACCCTGCGAATGCGCTACAAAATCCTAGAACGTTTGCCTGATGGGGAATTGAGCGAGACGTATCTGGCTGAAGATGGGGATCTCGGCAATAGCCGGTGCGTGGTTAAAAAATTGATGAGTCGGTCTAAGGAAGATACCAGACAGTTATTCCAAGCAAGTTTAGAGACTTTGTACCAATTAAGCAACCACGACCAGATTCCCCGACTCTTGGCATTCTTTGAGGAAGGAGAAGACTTCTATCTAGTCAAGGAATATATCGCTGGTCACGATTTGAGTCAAGAACTGATAGAAGGCGAGCAGTGGAAGGAGTCAGAAGTGATTGAGCTGCTGCAAGACATCCTGGAAGTTCTCAGCTTTGTTCACCAGCGTCAAGTTATCCACCGTAATATTCATCCTAAGAATTTAATCCGGCGAAAATCAGACAGAAAGATAGTGATGATTGATTTTGAGGAGTTTAAGACAATCAGGGCTGGGCATAACACAAGAACATTTTCATATCCTAACGCTGAAGGGTATGTACCCCCTGAACAAGCTGCTGGTTTGCCCCGACTGTGCAGCGACATCTATACCGTGGGCATGATTGGCATCCAAGCTCTGACAGGGGTACATCCTGGGAAACTTAAAATTCAAGCGGATACTGGGGAAATCATCTGGGCGGATCTGGTAAAAGTGAACGAAAAGTTGACAGAGGTTTTAAATAAGATGGTTTGCTATGACTTTCGACGGCGTTACCAATCCGCAAAGGAAGCATTGCAAGCCTTAAAAGGTTTAGACAGCGCTCCTAAGTAGCAACAATTTATATTTTGTGGCACAATTATCATCAATTAAATTACCAAATCAAAGCCTTACCTAAACCGTATGACTCTAAATCCAGGGGATGTGATTGGCGGTCAATACAAAATTCTATACGAATTGGGGCATGGAGGATTTAGCAAGACGTATCTAGCTAAAGATAAAAATAATCCATCTCCGCAAGTGGTCGTCAAAGAAATTATACCTTTATCTAGCGATATAGCTATATTGCAAGAAGCAGAACGCAGATTTAATACAGAAACTCAAGTTTTGAAACGATTAGGAACGCACTCTCAGATACCGGAGCTGTTTAATAGTTGTTCAAAACAAGGGAAATTCTACATAATTCAAGAGTTTATTGAAGGCAACACCCTCAGCAAAGAACTGACAACAGGCAAGAGGCTAAAAGAAGATGAGGTGATTAGGCTGTTGCAGGACATCCTGGGAATTCTTAAATTTGTTCATCAGGAGCAAGTGATTCACCGGGATATTAAACCTTCTAATATAATTCGCCGTCGGCGAGACGGCAAGCTGGTTTTAATTGACTTTGGAGCAGTCAAAGAAATCAGTACCTTGGGAGAATCTGCGGGGTTAGTGAACCCAACAGTTTCAATTGGGACGCCCGGTTATATGCCTCCCGAACAAGCCAACCGACAACCAAAATTTAGCAGCGATATCTATGCTGTAGGAATGGTTGGCATCCAAGCACTCACGGGGTTAGATCCTTCAAGTCAAATACAAAAAGATCCAGATGGTGAAGTCTACTGGCGTCCTTGGGCACAGGTTTCTCCTGAGTTAGCAAACATTTTAGACAAAATGGTGCGCTATCACTTCAACGATCGGTATCAGTCGGCATCTGAGGCATTGCAGGCCTTGCGAGCCTTGACACCGCTCAATCCTCCACCCCCACCGCGGCAATTTGTATTTTCCCCGCTCACCCAGTTGATGTCGCAGGTACGCAGTTTGAGTTCCAAAAAAATCTTGTGGTTAGGATTAGCCGTAGCAACATTAGTTGCTGTGATCGTTTTTAACTTTTCACGATTACCCACCCCACAATCACCTATCAAATCACCACAAACGCTCGCTCCGGGGGAAAATCATTTAAGTGAGGGAGAAAAAATTCTAATTCCCGGCTCGATACTATCAGAAAAGCAAAATGGGGTTAAAGCATTCACTGACGGTAAGTATAGTGAAGCAATTAGATTATTTGAGCAGGCAAGGAAAAAAGAACCCAGAGATCCAGAAACTTTAATTTATCTCAATAACGCTCGGATCGCAGCTCAAAAATTGGCTGCTTACACGATCGCGGTTGCTGCCCCTCTCAATAGCAGTACAAACGATGTAAACGAATCGGGACAGGAACTTCTGCGAGGGGTTGCCCAAGGTCAAGATGAGGTCAATCAGGGACAAAAAATTAATGGTAAGAGGCTGAAAGTAGTAATCGCAGATGATGCTGACAAAGAAGACCAGGGTATTGAGATAGCGAATGTTTTGACCGCTAAATCTGAGATATTAGGTGTCGTCGGTCACTTTTCCAGTTCAGTAACTCTCAAGACGGCTCCTGTTTATGAAAAGGAAAAATTAGTATTAGTTTCTCCTACAAGTACATCTGAAAATATCTCACAATCGGGTGATTTTATATTTCGCAGCGTCTCTAGCGATCGGGTAGCTGCCCAAAGCTTGTCTAGTTACTTGCTTAATAGAGTCCGTCAGCAGACAGTGGCAGTTTTTTACAATCCTGGAAATCCTTATAGCCAATCTCTCCGGGATCAATTCCAGACTAACTTCACATCTAGTGGTGGAAAGATAGTCGAGGAATTTGATTTATCTAGCCCTTTGTTCAAGCCATACATAGCTGTAGATAAGGCAAAAAAACTAGGAGCTACAGGGCTTGTTTTATTTCCGAATATCTCAACCCGCGACCAAGCAAGAAACGCGATCGAAGCAAATCGCTATGGCTATTGTATGGTAGGAGGAGATAGCCTCTACAATTATCAGACATTGAAGGATGCTGGAAAAGAATCTGTATACCGCCTGGTTATAGCTACTTTTTGGCATAGATTGAACAGTCCAAATCAACAATTTCCCAAAGATAGTGAGAATTTATGGCGAGCTCCAGTCAGTCCCAATACTGCCTCAGCTTATGATGCAACTCGTGCGGTGATAGAAGCCTTAAAAACTGTGCCACAACCAACCCGCATTAATGTCCAGGAGGCTTTGGCTAATCCTAGTTTTAATGCTATTGGAGCTACAGGTAAAATAAGTTTTGATAAGAATGGCGATCGCAAGGAGCCAATTATTCAATTAGTAGCAGTAGTGCCATCTAGCAATAACTCTGCTTATGAATTTGTCCCTATAGACGATCCGAGAGTGAGCTTGAATTGCCAATAACTAATTGCGATCGCTCACAAACCTAAAATCACACGTAGGGCTACTGCCAGCTCATCCATATAATTTTCATCTAAATGACCGATTACCCTAATAACCGTAGATTTGTCGATCACCCGAATCTGTTCGCAAAGTCTTACTGAATCTTGATTTAAACCCCCCAACTCCAGATGGAACAAATACATGAGAAGGTAAAAGAGCGCGACGAATCTTTGTAGTAAACAGTGCAATAATAGTATGAGGACTTACTGCATTAGCACGATCGATCTGTAAGATGACAATAGGTCTTATACCAGCTTGCAGCGAAAATCATCTATAATTTCTTGATAAGTCATCCCAGAATCGCACGCCCTACTCAAAGACATTCATTAAGTTGCTTCATATCCCCTTGCTGCTGCACTTGCTTGTGCAAACTAATTTTGTCGCCGACTTCATACCCAGAATTAAAACCCGCCTCGCTGCTGACTTGAGAATCTGTTCTCGTTCTAATTTTAACCCCTCGACCCTCTAGATAATCCGCGATCGCCTGTTGATTTTTCTCAAACATCGATCGTACAACAATCCCTGGAGTCGCCGCCACATCCCCCGAACCCGGAATCCCCGACTCTTCCATCTCCTGTTTTTGTTCCAACAATCTTTGTCTCAACCTTGTCGCGCATCCAACCCGAAAAGCATTCAGATACGCCAACCCCCTGCCGTTTCCTTTGCGGTATTTAGCCCTTTTTTCAATCGCAGAACTCAAATACTCGTACAGGTGTTTGCAAACAATCAAGTTTGTAGAAGTTCCCACCAAAAACATACTGCCATTATAAGTGTTTCGCATGGCATTGCAACCATTAGCGTCCGCAATTCCCGAAAGCAGCATCATTTTCCAAGTGACAAATTTCGATGTTGTTTCAACTGAGTTTTCGTCAATCTCTTCTTGGTGATTTGGCCCTAAATCCGCGAGGCTGAGATTGTACTGTGCCAGTAAAAGAGAAGCTTTTTCTGCCGCAGCAGTCGATTCATTTTCATTGGATGAGGTGGCGAGGGCTAAAAGTTTTTTGATTCTTTCGACAATACTTGTGTCTGCCATTTTTCAATCGGTTTTAAGGTGAGAGTATTCGGTGGTAAGGATTGGGGTTAATTCCCATTTTAGTATAGCTGGGAATGTGCGATGTTTTTTGAGGAGGATTTTTTTGAACCGCAGAGGGCGCAGAGGGCGCAGAGAGGGAGAAAGAAAGAAAGAAGTTTGCAAGTGATGGGCGGATTGGTTACTATTCGAGGACTTCTAGGACGGATTTGGGCAACAATTTATCTTTAAACCAGACTACTTTTGCTGGCACGTCATTTACATTTACCCCGGCTTTTTCTAAATTCAGCCGTTCGGAAATAGCTAAAATCAAGTTATCGCATTCAGACTTCTGTACTTGTGCAAATTTCTTTTGCAAATACTCCGGCCGCCAATAGCCAACTATTTCTAATAAAAATACTCGCCCGTCGGGATGCACTAACCGAAAGTCGGGAATCATCACGCTACCTGGAATGGGAATTAAATCAACTTCTCGCTCTAGTTGCCACTCGGTTTTTGTGGAATTCCATCTTTCAGCAAATGCGGCTTCTAACATACTATCATAAGGCTTGCCAGGGGGATAGTGGCTGACTAAACCGCAGTCGGAATTTAGGGTGAATTTACCTGTTTTCAAAACGCCACTAAAAGGGTCTTTTGTGTGCAGGGTTGAGTGCATACTCCATTTGGTGACGTGCAGCAGTGCGGGCAGCATTTTCGCCAGGGCTAAGCCGTAGCGGGTGCTGGGTTTGAATAAGCTTGTAGGGCCGTCTATTGTCAGTGTAAAACCGTGGTCTGCATCGCCTTCGATGTAAGTCATTAATTGAAATAGTTTCAGATAGCGAAATAAGAGTTTGTATTCTCCTGGATCGTTGCGGTGGGCTGTTAATTGGACTTGACTTGCTCGGTAAAATATGCCTTGAACTTGAGAAAGATTGTATTTGTGAAGCAAGTTTTCGGGAGTTGGTGGATTAAACTCAGTGAGGATTTTGTTTTCGTTTAAATCGGCGTATAAACCTGTAGTGATTTCGCTGGGTAAAACTTCTCTATTTAAGTCTTGGCTTAGTTCACTTGCTACTTTTTCCAGGGTTAATTGGGTGGATTGAGGGCTGGGAGTCGATCGCGCGGACAAGGCAAACACCCGCTGTCTCAACTCCAATGGTTCTAGGGGACTGATGACTTCCAAGGTGCAGAAACCGCCCTTCAGCAGGTGCGCTAATCCCCGTTTCAGCCGATAATCCGGGCTGTCGCCTTCTAATTCTAGCAAGCGTCCGTCGAGCTCGCCTTGGGTTTTGCCGATCGACTCTTGGAAGCAGTCGATCATTTCTCTAGCTGCTTCTAAGTTTTTAGCATCTATCTTGAGGCGGAGAGGAATAATTGATTCTCCGTTTTGGCGGTGACTTAATAAATCAGTTGGTAACATACGCAGTGAAAACTTTTACTCAATTTTTTGTTCAACAATCACCATAACTCCCCTAAGTTTTCCCTCTTCTGTCAAGCTTTGGGTAGTCCGAATTCGCCGATCACCACTGACGAGATTTATGGTTTCTACAGCCCTCAGAATGCCAGTTGCTTTGTCCCATATTTGAAAAACGATCAAATGAGCTCCCACTTCTGTGGCTAGTGTCTTGTAGTTAGAAAAGATAGAGTCAGGACTTTCAATTTCCACTTGCCCTTCACCGACAACATGACCTACAAAGTTTTGGGTTTCACTCTTGCCATTGGCATAAGTTTGAACGTTAGTTTGCCTCCACTCGTTGTCCACAATTTCCTGGGTTAACACGGCGGTAAAACGCTGGGTTTCTTGGAAATCAGCATTGAGGATTGTCCAAGTTCCCTCCCAAACTCCTGTATGTTTGGGGAAGACTTTAAAATTACTTATCTGTGCAGTTTCGCTCATCTTCCGGTAATGTGAATTAGTTAACATTTAGATTGTACACTAATTGGGCACTATTCAAAATTCCTTGAAACAATCATTTTTTTCCCATTTTTCCGGTTATTCGGCTGCTTTTCTAGTCGCCTTTCGGTTGACTCCGTAAATCGATTGTAGATTGTAGATTTTAAATAAACCTAGGAGTGATTTAATTAGATAGCCATCTTTTCGCTAAGACTACCCATCCCACAACTAACTTATTTAGGCTTCCTACCAGGGAATTTCATCATTGTCTTCTCCCCATTTTGCGGGTGATTCTGCTGCTTTTTTGGTTGTCTCTCGGTTGACTCCGTAAATGGGTGTCGGTTTGACAGTTTCTAATTTCTGATATTCGGGCTTTGGCGGTTCTATTTGTGTTTGTGGTTGGGGTTTCTGAGGCTGCATTCCTCCTCGGCGGCGCTGGGATGTTCTTTCTTCGCTGGTGTCTTCGGTGACGACTTCGTAGAGAATCGCTAACTTATTTACATCGCTGCTTTTGCGGAGAACTCGACCCAATCGCTGAATGTATTCGCGTTCGCTGCCGGTGCCTGACAATATGATAGCAATTCTGGCGTCGGGAACGTCCACTCCTTCGTTGAGGACATGGGAGGCGACGAGGGTTTTGTATTCGCCGCTGCGAAAGCGATCGAGGATTTCGTGGCGTTCTTTGACAGGGGTTTGGTGGGTAATTGTGGGGATGAGAAATTCTTGGGAAATTCGGTAAACTGTGGCGTTGTCTCCGGTGAAGATTAGGGTGCGCTGGGGAGAGTGTTCTGCTAGTATTTGGGCTAAGATTCGCAGTTTGCCTTCGGTACAAAGGGCGATTTCTTTGGCTTGGCGGTGGGCGATCATGGCGCGCCGTCCCAAGGGCGATCGCGCGCTTGCCATGATAAACTGTTTCCAACCATCCAGGCTGGATATTCTGATGTTAGACTGTTTTAAGAAGTCGTTGCGAATGTTGATTAATTCGGCGTAGCGATCGCCCTCTTCTTTTGACAGTTTGACCATGATTTGAACTATTTTATGGTCGGCTAAAGCATCGCCTGCCAAATCTTCGGGTCTTTTGCTAAATACTGTCGGGCCGATCAGGAAATGCAAATCGCTGTGGCGGCCATCTGTGCGATCGGGTGTAGCTGTCAGTCCGAGTCGAAAAGGCGCGATCGCATATTCGGAAATTACTCGATAAAAGTCCGTTGGCAAATGGTGGCATTCGTCAAAAACCAGCAAACCGTATTTATTGCCCAAGGTTTCTGCATGAATACTTGCACTGTCGTAGGTTGCCACTAAAATTGGCGTTTTGTCCCGCGAACCTCCGCCCAACAATCCGATTTCCATGTCGGGAAAAGCAGCTTTTAAATTAGCATACCACTGGTGCATTAAATCAAGAGTTGGTACTACAATTAATGTACTGCGACCAGTGACTTGCATGGCTAATTGTGCCAGATAAGTTTTGCCCGAAGCAGTGGGTAGAACGACTACTCCTTGGCTGCCTGCTTCCTGCCAAGCTACGAGGGCTTGTTCTTGATGTGGGTAAGGCTGCATTTCCACGCTGGGTAAGAGTTCGAGTAGTTCGTATCCCCTAGCTTCGTCCGTGAAGTGAATGCACTCGGCTTGGAGGCATTCTACCAGCGGGCGGTAGTGAATGGCTCGAATGCGGTATTTTTCCACGCGATCGTCCCATGTCGCAAAGTCCACCCAGTCTCTGCCTTTGGGCGGCGGGTGTATGAGGAGTGTTCCGCGATCGAATGTTAAGGTAGGTATTCGTGGCATTTGTTTAGATAGGGGGGCGAGTTATGCCTGTTAAATTATAAGTGACAGATCAAATATATTGACTCTTCTTGAAATTATCTGCGTTAATCTGTGTTAATCTGCCCTACATCTGCGGTCGATCTATCAATTAAAAAATTATGTAATTCAAATCTAAATGTAGGAAATTACGATCGCACTGGATAAAAATTAAACAAAAATTCTCCTAGCCCCGCCGGATTGCCAAATCTAAAATCTACAATGGTATTGTCCCGCTGGGGATGGTTTTTAGGTTAGATTCGATCGACGTATGCCTGAGATTAGAGGTTATAGATGGAAATAGGCGTCCCCAAGGAAATCAAGGATTTAGAGTTTCGAGTCGGGCTCAGTCCCACAAGTGTCCGGGCTTGTTCGGACAAAGGCCACACAGTTTTTGTGGAAACGAATGCTGGTGCTGGGGCCGGTTTCGCGGACGAGGACTACGTTCAAGCAGGGGCTAAGATTGTCTTAAAGGCTTCAGATGTCTGGAATCGCGAACTAATTGTTAAAGTTAAAGAACCGCTGCCTGCTGAGTATCCGCTGATTCAAAAAGAGCAGTTGCTGTTTACATATTTGCACTTGGCTGCCGATCGCACATTAACCGAGCATTTAATCAGCAGCGGAGTCCAGGCCATCGCCTACGAAACCGTCGAACTCCCGGACAGAAAATTGCCGCTGCTGACACCGATGAGCATTATTGCAGGGCGTTTGGCCGTGCAGTTTGGAGCTCGGTTTCTGGAACGACAGCAAGGTGGCCGGGGCGTGCTTCTGGGCGGCGTACCGGGGGTAAGACCGGGTAAAGTTGTGATTTTGGGCGGCGGAATCGTTGGCACAGAAGCAGCCCGAATTGCTGTAGGAATGGGCGCTAGAGTGCAGATTTTGGATGTAAATGTCGATCGCTTAGCCTACTTGGAAACTCTGTTCGGTTCCAGAGTAGAATACCTCTACAGCAGTCCTTTGCAAATTGAAGCAGTTGTTCCCGATGCTGATTTGTTAATCGGTGCGGTTTTGGTTTTAGGTAAAAAAGCTCCGATTCTGGTTTCTCGCGAATTTGTTGCGAAGATGCACCCCGGTTCTGTGATTGTTGACGTAGCCGTTGACCAAGGCGGCTGCGTGGAAACTTTGCGGGTAACTTCTCACACAAATCCTACTTATGTTGAGGAAGGAGTTGTGCATTACGGCGTGCCGAATATGCCCGGTGCCGTGCCTTGGACTGCGACTCAAGCTTTGAATAACAGCACTTTGCCTTATGTTTTGCAGTTGGCACATAACGGGATTAAAGCTTTGGAAATGAATCCGAGTTTGGCGAAGGGATTGAACGTGCAGAATCACCGATTGGTGCATCCGGCCGTGCGCGAGGTTTTCCCCGATTTGGCAGATTAGATTCCCCTTTTTTCAGCAAATCCCGTAGGGTGCGTCAGATCAAAGCTTGGGGATTATTAATAACCGGACGCGATCTGACGCACCCTACTCAACTACACAGCGTTTTGCGATGTTTTGCTAACAGTAAATTCTCCAAACTAAAGCATTTCTCAACCCGAACAGTAATTTGTGCAAAAAAATATTACTCGCAGCCCACAAAAAAATAAATTCCCCAAAACACTTGACAGATTCGCGAACTTATGGCAGAGTAGTAATTCGTGACCGATGCGGAACTGGCGGAATTGGTAGACGCGCATGATTCAGGTTCATGTGGTGCAAGCCTTCCGGGTTCAAGTCCCGGGTTCCGCATTCCAAAGGCAGAAGGAAGTTTGGGGTTAACCCGATACAGGCAATAACCCCATTCGCTCTGCTGAATTAAACAATGCTGACAAGTATTCAAAACCCCCTAGTTAAAGAAATTCGCAAGCTGCACAGCTCGAAGGGACGCAGGGAACAACAATTATTTTTACTCGAAGGGACGCACTTGCTGGAGGAAGCTTGCGCTGCCAAATACCCGCTAGCAACGGTTTGCTGCACTCCCGAATGGCTGGATCAGCACGGGAAACTTTGGGAGCAAGTTGGTAATTTAGCCGATCGCACAGAATTAGTAAGTGCAAAAGTGTTAGAGTCGATCGCCACTACAGTCCAACCCGACGGCATTGTCGCCACCGCACCCCGCACCGCAACAGAGCCCGCAAAATTGTCAACTTTAGGAATAGCCCTAGAAACAATCCAAGATCCCGGCAACTTGGGGGCGATCGTCCGCACGGCTGCAGCTGCTAATGCCGACGGTTTGCTGCTGAGCGCAGACAGCACCGATTTAGACCATCCCAAAGTGCTGCGCGCCTCGGCAGGAGCTTGGTTTAAGCTGCCAATGGCAGTCAGTCCAGATTTAACCGCCGAAGTCTCGGCCTATAAAAATCGAGGAATGCAAATTTTAGCAACCGTCGCCGGGGCCAGTTTAAGTTATTGGGAAGTAGATTTGCGAGTGCCGACTCTGATAGTTTTGGGCAACGAAGGCTCTGGTTTGTCGGAAGAATTGAGGAGTTTGGCCGATCAACAAATCCAAATTCCCCTGAGTCGTGGCGTAGAATCTTTAAATGTGTCGATCGCCGGAGCCCTGATCGTGTACGAAGCTCAACGGCAAAGAAGTCAGTCGATTGGAGATTTACTCGCCGTCAGGAATCTGGGACATTGAACTAACCAAGTGCTGCTGACTGGCGCCAGCTCAAAAAACATTCGCGAAGCTAACACTACTCCCCAGAAAAGGCTACCGTGTACACACAAGTCAAAGTAAACTAGGCTCATGTTTTGAGAGAGGTATAAACCGTGGACAACCCCATACTG